>CACXEX010000001.1 GCA_902766775.1 uncultured Ruminococcus sp.
ATTATGCAAATTCTCTAAAAAAATTCAAGAAAAATTGTAAATAGAGGTTGATTTTTTTCTCGTTTTTGTGTAATATGTATATGAGACAGATTGTATTTTATTGAACTCTTTTACAATCACAATATATAACTGCGGAGAAAACGAGGTAAAAATTTATGTCAAACAGATTATTTCAAGGTATTGTACACCAGATGAAAGATGCAATCGACAGAACGATTGGCGTAATTGACGAGACTTCGGTTGTCATTGCCTGCTCCGAGCTTGGAAAAATCGGCGAGGTTAACGAGAGCGTTAACTCCGAAACACTCAGCTCAACAGCACCGTTTGTTGTAAACGGCTATACATACAGATCATTCGGCAGCAATGCAAAGTATGATTATGCAGTATTTGTTCAGGGTACCGATGAGTATGCTCAGAAGTATGCTCAGCTTTTGTCGGTTTCTTTTGCAAGCATCAAGCAGTACTATGACGAAAAGTACGATCGTTCAAACTTTATCAAGAATGTTATTCTTGACAATATCCTTCCGGGTGACATTTACCTTAAGGCAAGAGAACTTCATTTTAACAGCGAGGTTTCTCGTGTTTGCCTGCTTATCAAAATTGTTTCAAAAACAGATGTTTCCGCTTATGATATAATCCAGAACCTTTTCCCGGACAAGTCAAAGGACTTTGTTATCAACATTAACGAGGCTGAGATTGCCCTCGTCAAGGAGATTAAACCGGATACTGAGAGCCGTGACCTTGAAAAGCTTGCAAGCTCGATTTCAGACACACTTTCGAGCGAATTCTACACACACTGCGTTGTTGGTATCGGTACAACCGTTACAGGCATCAAGGATCTTGCAAGAAGCTTTAAAGAGGCTCAGTCTGCTCTTGAGGTTGCAAAGGTATTTGATACAGACCGCACAATCGTAAGCTATGATAACCTTGGTATTGCCCGTCTTATCTATCAGCTTCCTACAACTTTGTGCGAGATGTTCCTTAAGGAAGTTTTCAAGAGAGGTTCAATTGAGAGTCTCGATCAGGAAACTCTCTTTACAATTCAGCGTTTCTTTGAAAACAACCTTAATGTTTCAGAAACATCAAGAAAGCTCTTTGTACACAGAAACACCCTCGTGTACAGACTTGAAAAAATTAAAAAGCTCACAGGTCTTGACCTTCGTGAGTTTGAGGACGCAATTGTGTTCAAGGTAGCTCTTATGGTTAAGAAGTACCTCAACGCAAGTCCTACAAAATACTGATTTAGTTAAAGTGTGCCCGGGCATAGCGCATTTGCTATGTCCTGGGCGTTTTGACTTTTTGTGTGTATTTGTATAATAACTACAAAACAAAGGTGACTTTATGATTGATTTTATAAATGTGTCAAAAACATACCCTAACGGTACTCATGCACTCAATGGAATTACACTGAGCATTGATAAGGGCGAGTTTGTGTTTATTGTTGGTGCATCTGGCGCGGGCAAAAGTACATTTCTTAAGCTTATTATGCATGAGGAGACTCCGACATCGGGCAAAATCGTTATTAATAATACCGATGTCACAAAGCTCAGAAGGAGCAAAGTTCCCTATATGCGCCGTCATATGGGCATTGTTTTCCAAGACTTCAGACTTATTGAAAAGATGAATGTTTTCGACAATGTTGCGTTTGCAATGCGTGCTGTCGGAAAATCTTCGGCAGTAATCAAAAAGCGTGTTCCGTATGTGCTTGAACTCGTCGGTCTTAAGGACAAGATGAAGAACAGACCGAGTGAGCTCTCCGGCGGCGAGCAGCAGCGTGTCAGCCTTGCCCGTGCACTTGTTAATAATCCGGAAATTATTATTGCCGATGAGCCGACAGGTAATGTTGACCCTGAGATGTCACACGAAATCATTGATCTTCTTAATGAGATTAATGCAACGGGAACAACCGTTATTGTCGTTACGCATGAACACGACCTTGTTCGTGAGTTTGACAGACGAGTTGTTGTACTTGACCACGGTAAAATTAAGAGCGATACAAAAGATTCGCTTGTTACAGATGATTATGCTGCCGATTACGGCAACGATAACAGTGATGAGGGTGATGGTGACAATACACCTGATTATCCCGAAAATGCAGTGGTTGTTCCGGAATAATGCGTTGACGCAAATAGGATTTTGAAAGGATTTTTGATATGACCGGATTTGGTTATTTGGCAAAAGAGGGTTTCAAAAATGTGTGGAACAACCGTATTATGAGTATCGCATCAGTCTGCGTACTTATAAGTTGTCTTGTTCTCACAGGTGCAGCTGCACTTTTCTCAATAAATGTTGACAATGTTGTTGAGTCTGTCGGAAAGTCAAATGAAACCTCAGTTTATATTAAAGACGGATATTCACAGCTTGAGGCTGTTTATGTCGGAAAAGCAATTGAAAAACTTGAAAATGTTGAGTCCGCAACTTTTCTTTCAAAGGAAGATGCGATAAAACAGTATAAATCAACCCTTGGTGACGACCTTTTTGCTGAAATGGAAGGCAGAAACAAACTTCCCGATTCTTTTATCGTTGTTATGAAGGATCTGTCAAAGTATGACGATACTGTTGCTCAGATAAAGAAGATTGACGGTGTTGACAGCATAAGCAATCACCGTGAACTTGCAAAGAAACTTACAGACATCAGCAATCTTGTCAATATGATTTGTATTGCCGTTGTTTGTGCGTTGACAATTATTTCAATCTTCATCATTGCCAACACAATTCGTGCAACAATGTATTCACGAAGATTCGAAATCAGCATTATGAAATCGGTTGGTGCAACAAACTCGTTTGTACGATGGCCGTTTCTTATTGAAGGTATGATAATCGGACTTATCTCCGCAATTATTTCAACAGGCGCTATCGCAATTCTTTATGAGGCAGCACAGGCACTTGTTCAGCAGATTGTTCCGATTGATTTTATTCCGCTTAACAATGTTATTTGGATTACAGGTGGCTTGTTTGCGGTTGCAGGTATTGTTATCGGTTTCTTCGGTAGCTTTATTTCAATCAGAAAATACCTCAAAATGGAAGGTAATGAAATACTCGGTTGGTAATCCTGACAGAAAACTTAAAGGAGGAGATTACAATGAACAAATTAAAAAGAATTTTATGTGCAATGCTCTGCGTGTGCATGGTTTCAATTCCAATGGCAATCCCGACTACCGTTTCTGCTGAGGACAGCATCTCAAGCCTTGAACAGCAGCTTCAGGAGCTTGAACAGGAAAACGAAAAGTATCAGAAAATTCTTGATGATACCAAGTCGGATATCGCAGAAAAAGAAGAATACAAGAACGCCCTTGTAAGCAAGGTTCAGGTTCTTGACGAGAAAATTGCAGTTACCCGTGAGAAAATTTCAAGTCTTAACAGTGACATCAAGGAAAAGCAGGACGCTTATGATAAGGGACTTTCTGAAGTCGAAGATCAGTTTGATGCTCTTGCTAACAGACTCAGAATCCTTTATATGTCAGGTAACGCAACAGATCTCGAAATTATTTTCGGCGCAAAGGATTTCTCAGACCTCGTTGACAAGGTGGAACTTGTAAAGAGCCTTGCAAACGGCGACAAGGAGCTTATCAATGAAATCAAGACAAAACTTGATGAACTCAGCACCCAGAAGGAATCCCTTGAATCTGATAAGAAGGACCTTGAAGATCAGCAGGCATCATTAAAGTCTGATCAGGATGAATTTAACAAGCTCATTTCAGAGAATGACGATATCCTTAAGAACCTCTACGCATCAAATTCAAATGCTCAGAGTGCACTTGATAATGCCGCATTACAGAGTGATGAGATTGAGGCTAAAATCAGCGAATATTATGCCGCTCAGAAGAAGGCTGCAGAACAGGCTGCTCAGGTTGCTCAGACTACAAGTTCAAGTAGCTCAAGCTCAAGCAGTTCAAGTTCAAGCGGTTCAAGTTCAAACTCAGGTTCGAGCAGTTCAGATAATTCCGGTTCAGGCAGTTCCGATTCCGGTTCAGGCTCTTCAGATGTAGTAGTTCCGTCAGGCTCAGGCTTTGCATGGCCTACTCCCGGATTTACATATCTTTCATCCGAATGGTATGAGGACAGACAGGTTTATAACCACGGCGGAATTGATATTGCAGGCGCAGGTATTATGGGTTCTCCTGTTGTTGCGGCTGCTGACGGTACAGTTATTGCAAGCAACAGCAGTTGTACACATAACTGGGGCAAGAGTTACAGCTGTGGCTGCGGTGGCGGTTACGGTAACTATGTAATGATCAGCCACGCAGGC
>CACXEX010000002.1 GCA_902766775.1 uncultured Ruminococcus sp.
CATCTGAGAATTTTAAGACCTTTGCTGTTGTGCGTTGCAACAAATGACGCTCTCGGTGCGTCTGCACAGAATATAGGCAGACTTCTCAACACTAAAAATATTTACTTCGTTCCCTTAAAACAGGACGATTGCGTTAAGAAACCGAATTCACTTGTGGCTGATTTTGACAAACTTGAAGATTGCGTAACCCTTGCCTTGCAGGGAAAACAACATCAGCCGATTTTTTTATAACAGAAAAACAGCCGTTTTGAAAATTTGCACTTCAAAACGGCTGTTATTTTATGTTTGGATTGTCTGTGCGACAGGTCAGGTAGTCAAGGTTTATGTTGTAATAGGTATGGGAGCTCAATTGGACGCCCATGCAATATGACAATTACTTTTGAAATATTCATATGTTTTATTTATAACAAAACTGCACAAAAATTTATGGATAAAGACAGCGTGGGGTATTGCTCATGCTGTCTTTTTGTGTTAGAATTGTAAATAACAAAATGAAATAACGAAGGATTTGTCTATGAAATATTGTCCAAAATGCAAGCGATTGCATAATGATGAGGAAACAGTCTGCAAAACCTGCAAGGCTCAGCTTAAAACAATAACCGATGAAAATACTCCTGTGTATCTGCTCACGGCATCGGGTTTTGAATTGCAGAGAGTCAAAGCCGCACTTGAGGACAGCACAGTTCCTTGCGACGCTACAATCAAAAAATGTATGGAAAACAAGTACAACAAAAGCATTAAGGCATACACGGGTTACGATGATTTGACCTATGATGTCTATGTTCCGTATTCGGCTTATGAAAAGGCATTTGACACCTGCGTGGGAATCGGCGCAATCAAGCTTGAGGGCGAAGAAATTCTTGATGAAGAAGTTGAGTACAAAGAAAATGACGGCGAAACCCTTGACGAGCAGTTTGAAAAAATGACGGGCGCAAAGCGTACAACCGTAAGAGTTGTAAGTGCGTTGCTGTTACTCCTTTTAATTGCGGCTGTTGTATTTGGTACAGATGCGATAATGAACCTTATTAAAGGATTTTTCGGATAATTCGGTATCCGATTTTGAGTTACTATTTGAGTTAAAATGAGTTTATAATGAGTTAAAAATGAATGAAATTACGGAGGATTTTTTACAATGAAACAGGAAACAAAGTGTCTACATTCGGGCTATGTGCCTAAGAACGGAGAACCAAGACAGATGCCTATTTATCAGAGCACCACTTTTAAGTATGATTCAAGTGACGCAATGGGCAGACTTTTTGACCTTGAGGACAGCGGATATTTTTATACCCGTCTGCAAAATCCGTCAAATGATATGACTGCCGCAAAAATTGCCGACCTTGAGGGCGGTGTTGCCGCAATGCTCACATCAAGCGGTCAGGCGGCTAACTTCTTTGCACTTTTCAACATCTGCGAAACAGGCAGTCACATTGTTGCATCATCTGCAATCTACGGCGGTACATACAACCTGCTCGGCGTTACAATGAAGAAAATGGGCATTGATGTTACTTTTGTCGATCAGGATCTTCCCGAAGAAGAACTTGCAAAGGCATTCAGACCAAACACAAGGGCAATGTTCGGTGAAACAATTACCAACCCGACCGTGTCTGTTCTTGATATTGAAAAGTTTGCAAGACTTGCTCACTCACACGGTGTTCCGCTTGTTGTTGACAACACTTTTGCAACTCCTATCAATTGTCAGCCGATTAAGTGGGGTGCTGACATTGTTACTCACTCAACTACAAAATATATGGACGGTCACGCTGTTTCTGTCGGCGGTGCAATTGTTGACAGCGGCAACTTTGACTGGATGAAATATGCAGACAAATATCCGGGACTTACAACTCCCGATGAGTCATATCACGGCATTGTTTATGCCGAAAAATTCGGCAAGCTCGGCTACATTACAAAGGCTACTTCTCAGCTTATGCGTGACCTCGGTTCAATTCAGTCACCGCAGAATGCTTTTTATGTTATGAACGGCCTTGAAAGTCTTCATGTAAGAATGGAAAGACATTGTAAAAATGCGCTTGAAATTGCAAAATTCCTCAAAGCAAATGACAAGGTTGCGTGGGTTGATTATCCCGACCTTGAAGATGACAAGTATCACGCACTTGCTAAAAAATATCTTCCAAACGGTTCATGCGGTGTCCTTGCTTTTGCAGTCAAGGGCGGACGAGATAATGCGGTTAAGTTTATGGACAGCTTAAGACTCTGCGACATTGAAACTCATGTTGCAGATGCTAAAACCTGTATTCTTCATCCCGCAAGCCACACTCACCGTCAGATGACAGACGAACAGCTTATTGAGGCAGGCGTTGCACCCGACCTCATCAGACTTTCGGTAGGTCTTGAAAATGCCTATGACCTTATTGCCGACATCAGTCAGGCTCTTGATAAAATCTGATTTTCTTTAAAAGAAATTTATTTATATTACATTGCAAAATAAACATACGGAGGGTTGAATATGTCAGCTTTTGTATCTGCGGTTATTGTTGCGGCAGGCGGTTCTGTAAGAATGGGAATTGCCGACAGCAAGCAGTTTATTCCGCTTTTGTCACACCCCGCTATTGAATACACCTTGAAGGCATTCCAAAAATGCCACCTCATCAAAGAAATTGTAATTGTCTGCCGTGAACAGGATAACGACAGAATCAATAAAATTATTGAGCTCAACGGATTTGATAAGGTTTCAAGACTGGTCAAGGGCGGTGACAGCCGTGCCGACAGCGTACGCAACGGCATTTCTGCGTGTAGTGAAAGTGCAGGATATTACGCAATCCATGACGGCGCAAGACCGCTTATCACAGTTGAAGAAATTGAGCGCGTTGTTGAGGCGGCCTTTGATACAGGAGCGGCAACTCTCGGCACTTCCGTAAAAGACACAATCAAGGTTGTTGACGGTTTCAATAACATTGAAAGCACGCCTATCCGTTCACAGCTCCGTGCCGTTCAGACACCGCAGGTTTTTGAGCGTGATTTGTACCGCTTTGCACTTGAAACTGCAGGCGATAATCTCATTAACTTTACAGACGATTGTTCGCTGATTGAAAATATGGGCGGCGAGGTTCTTGTTGTAAAGGGCAGTGAGGAAAATATTAAACTGACAACCCCGATTGATATTGTGATTGCAGAGAGTATTCTCAAGTCAAGGCAACAGGGTTGATTGTGCAAAGGAGATTTGTATGAGAATTGGTCACGGATATGATGTGCATAAATTTGCAGAAAACAGAAAGCTGATAATCGGCGGTACTGAAATTCCTTTTGAACTCGGACTTCTCGGCCATTCGGATGCCGATGTGCTTGTTCACGCAATTATGGACGCACTTCTCGGTGCGGCGGCCCTCGGTGATATCGGAAAGCTGTTTCCCGATACGGACGAAAAGTACAAGGGTGCTGACAGTATTCTGCTTTTGAAAGAAGTTTGCCGTGTGCTTGCCGAGTACAATTACAGAATTGTCAATATTGACTCGACTGTCATTGCTCAGCAGCCAAAGCTGAAACCGCATATAGACGAAATGAGAAAAAATATTGCCAACGCCTGCGGTATTGATGTTTCGCTCGTCAGTGTAAAGGCTACTACCGAAGAAAAACTTGGATTTACAGGCAGACTTGAGGGCATTTCTGCTCACGCTGTATGTCTTATTGAACAATATTAAACAAAAATTTTATCAAACACCTTCGCTTTTTGTTGACTTAATTGTACAGAAATTGTATAATAGTGTCAAAAATAAACGGAGGTATTTTTTATGTATTATTCATCAAATAACTTTGGTTCATCCGTAGCTGAATTATCTTTTGGCCTTGGCTTAGCGGCTGTAATCATCTCAATCATCTTGACAATTCTCTTGGTAGTTCTGGTTGTTCCTGAAAAGAAGAGAGAGGGACTTCCTAAATTCTTTCAGGTTGTTCACGACATCTGCAACTTCAAGGGACTTCTCCTTGAAAAGGTTCTCAAGGTTCTCTACATCTTTTCAACAATCGATGTTATGCTCACAGGCATTTTCACTTGGTTCTCGGGTGGTTATAACTTTGGCGTGACATTCCTTACAGGATTGCTTATCCTCGTTTTAGGTCCTATCCTTGTAAGACTCGCCTACGAATTTATGATGCTTTTCATTCTGCTTGTTAAGAATGTTATTCAAATTAACAATAAGCTTAACGGCAAGAATGACAATCCTTTTGCAAACAATATTGATTTTAATCAGTTCAACAATCCAAATGCACAGGCTCAGAATTACACAAGTCCTTATGCACAGCCTGTACAGCCGATTCAGCCTGAACAGCCTATGCCGCAGAATAACTATCACCCAAATCCTGAACAACCTGTTGTTCAGAATAATTATCAGCCTCAGCCTGAAGCTGAAAGTGTAAGATTCTGCACAGCTTGCGGTACAAAAATCACAGGCAACACAGATGTTTGCCCTAACTGCGGAAAACATCTTAACTGATTATTACATACATTCGACACCTTGTTCATACTAATGAACGAGGTGTTTTTTTATGTTAAGAAAGGCATTTGTTTCAATAACATTGTGTGCGGTGCTTTTAATGTCACCGATTGTCGGATTAAAGGCTAATGCTCTGAGTGCAGACAGCATATCCGCTCCATCTGCCGTGCTTATGGAAGCGTCAACAGGTAAAATTCTTTTTGAGAAAAATTCACACGAACAAAGACCGTGTGCGTCTGTAACAAAGGTAATGACGCTTTTGCTCGTTTTTGAAGCTATTGACAACGGAAAATTAAGCCTTGACGATGAAATTACGGCATCCGAACACGCCGCAGGAATGGGCGGAAGTGACATTTGGCTTGAAAAAGGCGAAACAATGAGTGCGGACGATATGATTAAGGCAACAGTTGTGGCATCTGCTAATGATGCGGCAGTAGCACTTGCGGAGCATATCTGCGGAAGTGAAGACGCTTTTGTTGAAAAAATGAACAGCCGTGCCAAAGAACTCGGAATGAACGATACCGTTTTCAAGAACTGCAACGGACTTGATGAGGAAGGGCATATAACCTCTGCCTATGATGTTGCACTTATGTCGAGAGAGCTTACAAAACACGAGAAAATTTTTGACTACACATCAATTTGGCTCGATAATCTTCGTGGCGGAAAGACGCAGATTGTCAACACAAACAAGTTGTTGAAAACCTATAACGGAATTACGGGACTGAAAACAGGCACAACCAACGATGCGGGTTGCTGTATGTCTGCAACCGCAACAAGGGGAGATGTCTCGATGATAAGTGTTGTTCTCGGTTGCAAAACAGGCAAGGAAAGATTTGCAGATGCAGCGGCGCTTTTAGATTACGGTTTTGCTAATATTTCTGTAAAGGAATTAACACTTCCTGAAGATATGCCGAAAAGCATTGAAGTAAACGGCGGTATGACCGACAGCGTAAAACTTGAATGTAAGGTTTCTTCCAAAATAGTAGTTGATAAGGGCAGCGGCGCTAAAATTACAACCGAAATCGACTTACCCGACAAGATTGACGCACCTGTTGAAAAAAATCAGAAGATAGGTACGCTTACATATCTTGTCAATTCAAAAAAGGCGCAGAGCTTTGATATTTGTGCAGGCGATTTTGTTCAAAAAACAAGCTTTGGTGCATTGTTTGAGTATGTTTTTGCCTCGCTGATTTCGTTATGATTTTATCGGTGAATCAGGTGATTGTGCATTGTTATTAAAAACCGTACAAAAAACAATGTGTCTTTATTTTAAAAATTCACAAATTGACCTTGCAAAAACGCTCATATTATAGTATAATAAAACAACAAAGATACTTATCGCGAATCTATTTTCGTTATAGGAATTTTGGAGGAATTTATAAATGGCAACAAAGTTAAATGACAAGTATTTAAGTGATTTTATCGGCGAACACGAATATGACGGTGTTGCTGCCGAAGTTAAAGCAGCTCACAAGGTATTGCATGACGGCAGCGGCCTCGGCAACGACTTTTTGGGTTGGCTCAATCTTCCTACCGATTATGACAAGGAAGAGTTTGCACGCATCAAGAAGTGTGCAGAGAAGATTAAGAAAGATACTGATGTATTCGTTGTAATCGGTATCGGCGGTTCTTACCTTGGCGCAAGAGCGGCTATCGAATTTCTTTCATCACAGAACTACAACCTTACCTGCAAAGACACACCACAGATTTTCTTCACAGGTAACTCAATCAGCTCATCTGCACTTGCAGAAATTATGGAGCTTTGCGAGGGCAAGGATGTATCTGTAAATATGATTTCTAAGTCAGGTACAACAACTGAGCCTGCTATCGCTTTCCGCGTATTCCGTGAAATGCTCGAGAAGAAGTACGGTAAAGAGGGCGCAAGAGAGCGTATTTACTGCACAACTGACAAGGCTAAGGGTACACTTAAGGCTCTTGCTGACGAAGAAGGTTACGAAACATTCGTTGTTCCGGACGATGTAGGCGGCCGTTTCTCAGTTCTCACAGCAGTAGGTCTTCTTCCTATCGCAGTTTCAGGTGCTGATATTGACGCTCTTATGCAGGGTGCCGCAACAGCTCAGAAAGAATTTGACAACGATGATTTAAAGACAAACGATTGTTATAAATATGCTGCAATCAGAAATATGCTTTACCGCAAGGGCAAAACTATGGAAGTTATGGTTTCTTATGAGCCGGCTTACACAATGATGTCAGAGTGGTTCAAGCAGCTCTTTGCAGAGAGTGAAGGCAAGGATAACAAGGGTATTTTCCCTGCAAGTGTTATCTTCTCAACAGACCTTCATTCACTTGGTCAGTACATTCAGGACGGCAGACGCACAATGTTTGAAACTGTTGTTCTCTTTGATAAATGTAAAAAAGAAGTTACTCTCGGTACAGACCCGACAAATGTTGACGGCCTTAACTTCCTTTCGGGCAAGACAATGGGATTCGTAAATCAGAAGGCTTTTGAGGGTACAGTTCTCGCTCACAATGACGGCGGTGTACCAAATATTGTTCTCAATGTTCCCGAAATGAACGAATCAGAGCTTGGCTATCTTATCTACTTCTTTGAGAAGGCTTGTGCTATTTCAGGTTATATGCTCGGTGTTAATCCGTTTAACCAGCCGGGTGTTGAAAGCTACAAGAAGAATATGTTCGCTCTTCTCGGTAAGCCGGGCTATGAGGATCAGAAGGCTGCTCTTGAGGCAAGACTCGGATAATTTCTTAATAAAGTATAACAACGGAGGAACTAATTATGGTTACTTTACTTATCGGTAAAAAAGGAACAGGCAAAACTAAAAAGCTCATCTCTC
>CACXEX010000003.1 GCA_902766775.1 uncultured Ruminococcus sp.
CAACAGCTTTTTGAGTTTGAAGAAAAGCTCGGTCTGTTCAAACAGTTCAGTAAGCTTGAGCAGGGGCTTGACGAAATTTCGGCTCTTGCGCTTGAAATAAAAGAACTTTCACAGGATACACAAATCACAGAGCTTGCGGATGTTATCATTGAAAAGTCAGGCTCGCTGAAAGATTAAAGGAGTTTTCATGGCATTTGAAGGACTTGCAGATAAGCTTGGCAATGCGTTCAAAAAACTGAAAAACAAAGGCAAGCTTTCTGAAAAAGATGTTAAGGATGCAATGCGTGAGGTTCGACTTGCGCTTCTTGAAGCCGATGTAAACTACAAGGTCGCAAAGGACTTTACAAACAAAGTAACCGAGCGTGCAATCGGTCAGGATGTTATGCAGAGCCTTACTCCCGCACAGATGGTTGTTAAAATTGTTGACGAGGAGCTTACGAGCCTTATGGGCGGTGAGGACGCACGAATTGAGTTTGCGTCAAAGCCACCGACAGTCATTATGATGTGCGGTCTTCAGGGTTCAGGTAAAACAACCCACACGGCAAAGCTTGCAAAAATGCTGAAAAAGCAAGGCAGAAGTCCTCTGCTTGCCGCTTGTGACGTTTACCGTCCTGCCGCTATTGACCAGTTGAAGGTTGTCGGCGAAAAGGCAGGCGTTCCTGTTTTTGAAATGGGAAAAGCCGACCCCGTTAAGATTGCAAAAGAGGCAATCAAGCGCGCCAAAGACTACGGCAACGATGTTGTTATTCTCGATACAGCAGGCCGACTTCACATTGATGAGGCTCTTATGGATGAGCTTAAGAACATCAAAAAAGAAGTTGAGCCGGACGAAATTCTGCTTGTTATCGACTCAATGACAGGTCAGGACGCAGTTAATGTTGCAAAGAGTTTTAACGAACTTCTTGACATTACGGGTGTTATTCTCACAAAGCTTGACGGTGACACACGAGGCGGTGCGGCACTTTCGGTAAAGGCTGTTACAGGCAGACCTATCAAATTTGCAGGTACAGGCGAAAAGCTTGACGATATTGAAGTTTTCCACCCCGACAGAATGGCAAGCCGTATTCTCGGTATGGGCGATGTGCTTACTCTCATTGAGGACGCACAGAATAAGATGGATGCCGAAAAAGCCGAAGAGATGGCTCAGAAGATGATGAGCAACAAATTCGACTTTAACGATTTGTACGATCAGTTTGAGCAGGTCAAGAAAATGGGACCGCTCAAGGGTATTCTTTCAAAAATCCCCGGCGTTGGAAAACAGCTTGAGGGTGTTGACATTGACGACAGACAGATTGACTGGGTTCAGGCAATCATCCTCTCAATGACTCCCGAAGAAAGAAGTCATCCACACATTATGAACCCGTCAAGGAAGCGCAGAATTGCGGCAGGTTCAGGCAGAAGCATTGAAGAAGTCAACCGACTTATCAAGCAGATTGACCAGATGCAGAAGATGATGCGTCAGATGACAAAGGGCGGTAAAGGCTCTAAGAAAAGAAGAAAAATGAAAGGCCTTCCGGGTCTTGGCGGTATGCCGATGAACGGTATGGGACCTATGGGCGGAATGGGCGGTCCTGACGGAATGCCCCCGTTCAAATAATTAACATTTATCAAACATTAAACAAAGTTTTTCATCCAATTACGGTTGGTGAATATAAATTAACAATTTTTATGAGGTGAACATTATGGCAGTAAAGATCAGACTTAGAAGAATGGGTTCAAAGAAGGCTCCTTTCTACAGAGTAGTAGTTGCAGATTCAAGATATCCAAGAAACGGTCGTTTCATTGAAGAAATCGGCACATATGATATTCTCAAGAAGCCTTCAGAGTTCAATGTTGACGCTGAAGCAGTTAAGAAGTGGATTGCTAACGGCGCTCAGCCAACAGACACAGTAAAGGCTCTTCTCAAGAAGAACGGCGTAATTGAATAATTGCGTTTCGGAAAGGACAAACAATGAAAGATTTACTTGCAGTTATCGCAAAGGGTCTTGTTGACGATCCCGATTCCGTATCAGTTGAAGCAGACGCTCCCAACGAAGAGGGAACAGTTGTTTACCACATTCATGTTGCAGAAAACGATATGGGCAGAATCATTGGTAAGCAGGGCAGAATTGCCAAGGCTATCCGCACAATTGCCCGCAGCGCAGCTATCCGCAGCGAAGAAAAAATTATGGTTGAAATCGACTGATTAACGGTCATAACCGAACAAAAGCCTCCCACCACGGGAGGCTTTTTTGTTTTGCAAATAAACGGAATCACACTTTTCAATGAATTTTGGGTATCAAAAACTACACTTTTCAAATTACAAGCAAAAATTTGATATAAAAAACACGGTGTAACCTATGTATTCGGGTCACACCGTACTTTATAAAATCTTTTAAATTCAGGCAACTTTACACTGTGATTATTTCATCAATTCTTCAAGTTGCGATTTATTATATTTGCTCTTATAGATGTCATAGCCTGCCGTATCAAGGTTTATGTTTGCGTGTCTTTTGTCAGCTTGAACATAGACATCGTCACCCTTGACATATATCAAAACCCAAATGTCACGACTTGTATCTTTCAGGTATGATAAAAGAAGAACATAACTCGGTTCAACATCTATCGAATCCACCTTATTCTTAGAAGTCATATGCATCAAATCGTCAGCTGCCCTCATCTTTTTCTCAAGATTGTTTTTGTTTGATTTTGAAATGAGTTCGTTTGTTTTATAGTCATAAACTTCAACTGCAAATTGATTCGGATTGAGTGTCGGAGTAGTTTCAGCCATAGCCGTAGTGCTGACTTCATCAGAAGTTTGAGCGTTATTTGACGCAACCTCTCCGCTACAACCTACAAATAAAATCGAAGTTGACAAAGCAACTACTGACAATATTACAGAGATAATTTTCCTCATAATTGACACCTTCTTATGTTTTTGTCAGATTAATTATACACTTTAAATTTGTTTTGTCAAGATATATAAAACAAAAAATCAACCGCAAAGTTTTTCACTCTGCGGTTGATTTTTATTTATTAAGGATTACGCTTAATTGGCGTTTGCTGTTGTGAAGGTGAACTGACCGTCTGCGAAGTCGCAAGTTACGACTGCACCATCTTTGACCTTGCCCTCAAGCATCTGCTCTGAAAGCGGATCTTCAATCTCATTCTGGATTGCACGACGGAGAGGTCTTGCACCGTAGTTTTCATCAAAGCCCTTGTCTGCAATCTCGCTGACCGCATTATCAGTAAAGCTGATCTTAATGTTCATCTTACCAAGACGGTCTTCAAGAGTTTTGAGCATCTTAACGGCAATCTGCTTGATTTCGTCCTTGTTGAGCTTGTTGAATACGATAATATCGTCAACACGGTTCAAGAATTCAGGACGGAAAACCTTACGGAGTTCGCCGATTACAAGTTCCTTGATATCCTTCTTCTCGCTTTCTTCGGCATTCTCATTTTCAGAGTTAAAGCCGAGAGAGCCCTGCTTTTCGGTGATGAGTCTTGCACCGACATTAGAGGTCATAATGATTACGGTATTCTTGAAGTCAACCGTTCTGCCCTGTGAGTCGGTAAGTCTGCCATCCTCAAGAATCTGAAGGAGCATATTGAATACATCCGGGTGAGCCTTTTCAATCTCATCGAAAAGTACAACCGAATATGGTTTTCTTCTTACCTTCTCGGTGAGCTGACCGCCCTCTTCAAAGCCTACATATCCTGGCGGTGAACCAATAAGCTTTGACACTGTGTGCTTCTCCATATATTCACTCATATCAAGACGGAGCATTGCGTTTTCGTCGCCGAACATTGCCTCTGCAAGAGCCTTACAAAGTTCTGTTTTACCAACACCGGTAGGACCAAGGAAGATAAATGAACCGACAGGTCTCTTCGGGTCTTTAAGACCTACTCTGCCTCGTCTGATAGCCTTTGCGATTGCTGTTACAGCTTCGCTCTGACCGATAACTCTTTCATGGAGAACATTTTCCATATTAAGAAGTCTTTCGCTCTCTTCTTTTGTAAGCTGAACAACAGGGATACCTGTCCATTCGGACACAATCTTTGCGATATCCTCGGCAGTTACCTCGCCGCTGTTGCCCTTCTGCTGATCCTGCCACTTCTTCTTTGCATCGTCAAGCTTTGTCTGAAGTTCCTTCTGCTCATCACGAAGTCGTGCAGCTCTTTCAAAGTCCTGCTCGTTGATGGCACTTGCCTTTTCTTTTTCATAATCTGCAATTTCATCTTCAAGCTCCTTTACATTTTCAGGAGAGGTAAGAGATGCAAGTCTTACCTTTGACGCACCCTCATCAATAAGGTCAATTGCCTTATCAGGGAGGTAACGGTCTGCGATATATCTTGATGACAATGTTACTGCGGCATTGATTGCCTCATCGGTAATCTTAACCTTATGGTGTGCCTCGTAGCTGTCACGCAAGCCTTTAAGAATCTGTACAGCCTGTTCCGGAGTCGGCTCACCAACCTTTACCGGCTGGAAACGACGCTCCAAAGCTGCATCTTTTTCAATATATTTTCTGTACTCGTTAAGGGTTGTTGCACCGATAACCTGGAAGTCGCCTCTTGCAAGTGACGGCTTAAGGATATTTGCGGCGTCTGCACTGCCCTCTGCGGCACCTGCACCAACGATAGTATGAAGCTCATCAATGAAGAGGATTGTATTCTTCGACTTCTTTACTTCGTCAATAGCTGCCTTGATTCTCTCCTCAAAGTCACCTCTGTACTTCGCACCAGCTACCATACCGGTGAGGTCAAGGCTGACAACTCTCTTGTCTTTAAGAATCTCAGGCACATTGCCCTTTGCAATTTCAAGTGCAAGTCCTTCTGCAACTGCAGTTTTACCTACACCAGGTTCACCGATAAGAACAGGATTGTTCTTTGTACGACGGGAAAGGATCTGGATAACTCTCTCGATTTCCTTCTCTCTGCCGATTACAGGGTCAATCTCGCCGTTCTTTGCGGCCTGTGTAAGATCTCTGCCAAATTTATCAAGAGCAGAACCGCCCTTCTGTGAACCGTTCGGAGCGGATTCATTTTCAAAACCGCCAAAGCCTTCTTCTGCACCGCCCTGCATACCTTTTGATACAGCCTGTGCAAGTCTTTCAACAGATACACCGAGTTCTTCAAGGAAAGCAACTGCATAGCTGTCACCTTCGGAGAGGATTGCAAGGAGCAAGTGCTCTGTGCCTACATATGTGTAACCTGTCTTTGAAGAAATGATAACTGCGGCTCTGAGGACTCTCTTTGTACGGGGAGTAAAATCATCGGGAGTAAGCTCAACGAGCGACATTGCGCCGTTAATTGACTCAAGCTTTTCACGAAGAGCCTCTTCTGTTACTCCGCACTCACTAAGAGCTGTTGCGGCAACACCGCTGCCCTCTTTTACAAGTCCGTAGAGAATATGTTCTGTACCGACATAGTTGTGGCGCATCTCCTCTGCGCTTTCAATCGCAATATTAAGCGCCTTGTTTGCTTTTTCTGTAAAACCTTTGAACTGATACATAAAATCATCACCCTTCCTTTCGGATAATGTGTTAATTACTTATTTTCTATGAAAGAGCATCTCTTAAAATTTTTGCTCTTTCAATATCTCTTTCCTGTGCGGAAAGATTTTTTCTTGCATTTACCATAAGCGTTGCAGGCTCAATCTTTTCCATAAGAGAGTCAACAACATCTGTGGTAACATCTTTTATCTGTCCCGACAAAACGCCGAAACGAACATTTGATAACAGCTTTAAAGCTTCATCGTGGGTCATAATCATTGCTGACTTCAACAGACCCAAACTTCTGCTTACGCTGTCCTGAATATCAATACTCTTTGCAAGTCTTTCTCTTGCCTGCTGTTCCTGAGAAACAAGCTGTTTTGTGATGTTCTCAAGATTTTCAATAGCGGCTTTCTCGGAGATACCGAGCGTTACCTGATTTGAAAGCTGATAGAGAGAACCGCTTGGTTCTGAGCCTTCACCGTAAGCACCACGGATTGTAAGACCGAGCTTTGAAAGGTTGCCTGCAATTCTGCCGATTGTACGGCTCTTTTCAAGTGCAGGCAGGTGGAGCATAACCGATGCTCTCATACCTGTGCCGAGGTTTGTCGGACACTGTGTAAGATAACCGAGCTTGTCATCAAAGGCAAAATCAAGACTTTCATCAAGCAAGGTGTCAAGCTTATCGGCTGTATCATATGCCTGTTCAAGCGACAAGCCGTCCGTGATAACTTGGAGTCTTATATGATCTTCCTCGTTAATCATAATGCTCATACTCTCGTCCTTGCTCAACAGTAAGGCTCTGCCTTCTGTTTCGCTGATAAACTCAGGACTTACAAGATGTCTTTCAACAAGCGACACACCCTGTGCCTCTGTCAAATCGTCAAGCTTAATCAGATTGAAATCCGAGGCGATTGAGCTGTTGCTGTCCTTGATTGCACTTGTGACCTTTTCAATAACCTTTTCCCTGCCCTGTTCGGACAGTCGGCACGGAAACGGATAATCTTTCAGGTTTCTTGCAAGCCTTACTCTGGTGGAAATTACTTCATTACTCATAGTTAAGCCTCCATTTCCTTAATCTGATCTCTAAGCTCTGCGGCGTGTTCAAAATTCTGTTCTGAAACCGCCTTATCGAGTTCCTTCTTAAGTGCCTTGATTTTATCCTTCTTAGTCATCTCCGCACTCTTCTTTTCGGTTTTCTTTGAACCAAAGCGGCTGTTCTTGCCACAATGGGTTGTGTTGCCGTGAATTCTTCTGATTGACGGAAGGAGCAAATCGCCAAAAGTTTCATAACACTTTGCACAGCCTACATGACCCGACTTTGCAATGTCTGAATATGAACTTCCGCAGAAGTCGCAGCGTGTTGCCTGAGTTCTTGCGGGAAGGCTGTTGCCGAAGAAACTTCCGAGCAATCCGGAAAACTCATCTTCAAAGTTACCGAAGATATTTGTATATCCCATTTTCTTTGCACATTCACTGCACAAATCGTATTCTTTTATTTCACCGTTGATAACGGTTTTTACATGTGTATTAGCATTGTTAGCACCGCATTTTTGACATTTCATAAAATCTGCCTCCATTCAAAATCAACTTAATGTGAGCAACATATTCTTGAACAAATCCGCTCTCACGGCGTCACGCTTGTTTTGTTCAACATTTGCAAGCGTTCGGTCGGACAATGCCGAGGCTATCAGCTTTGCCGATGTAAGCTCAATTATATCTCTTTGCAACATATTTTTGAGCATTGCCTCTGCACTTGCCTTGTCAAGTGTTGTTCCAATCGAATTTATTATATGCATAAGC
>CACXEX010000004.1 GCA_902766775.1 uncultured Ruminococcus sp.
GGTTCTGCAGACGAAAGCAAGCCGTTTAACGGCACATTTGACGGCAACGGTCACTACATAAAAGGACTCAATGTAAGCTCTCCCGAATACGGCGGTTTGTTTGAAATAATCGGCGAAAAAGGCACAGTTCAAAATCTCTTCCTTTTTGGTTGTAACTACACTGCTCAGTCAAAAACAGCAGGTTCAATTGCTGCATTAAACAACGGTACAGTTGACCATTGCGTAAGCGGTGTAAACATTGATTCGGGTATTATTTATATTGAAAAAATTGCAATTGACAAGGTTAAACTTAATTCTTACATCAACGGTGAATTGAGCGGCGGTCTTGTCGGTATAAATAACGGTACTGTTTCAGGATGCAGAAACGCAGCGGTTGTTACAGGCACAAGCTGTGGCGGTATTACCGGCACAAACAACGGTAAAATTTTAGGCTCTGCCAACAACGGAAATGTTGGCAACGCTGAAAAAGCTATAACATCCGGCGGTATTACCGGCACAAACAACGGTTCTGTTGAAAGCTCATACAACACAGGCTCTGTTAACGGCAGCAAAGATGAATCAAAGGGCTCTGTAGCAGGAATCAACTCAACCGATAATGTTAAAAAAGTGCATTATCTCTGCACCGACGGACTTAATGCCGTCGGCTCGGATTCAGCTAATGCTATTGATTCAACAAATGTTCTTTACACTGATTCCGAAAAAATGAAAGGTAAAGAATTTGCCAAAACTATGTCCGATGCTACAAATACAGATTCAATTATCTGGAAATCGAACGAGCTTCTTAACAGGGGATTTCCTACAATTGAAGTTGTAAAATTCCAATTCAAAACAATATCAGCCGGCAACGGTATTACTCTTAAAGGTTCTGCACATGATGAGCTTAACATAAGCTACACCGACACGGACAGTAAGCAGTTTGAACCGCTTAAATCAAAATTTGGCAACAAAGTGCTAAACACCTATTCTGTAAGCCTTACAGATAAAAGCGGTAATTATGTACCTGCTGAGCTTTGGTGTGAGGAAAGCTTTGAATTATCCGTTCCTGTTGATAAAAACAACATACAGCTTGCTTCTATAAGCGAAAACGGGGAGATTTCCTACTGTGCTCCAAAAAAGATTGAAAACGGAGCTGCTACATTCAATGTCCCCTACCCCACATCTTTTGCAGTTATAGAGACATCTTCTGACGGTACAGGCTCTTCTCTGACACCAAGCGACAGTTCACCAATCAGAACAGGCGCTGTGGTTTGCACAACATCATTTGTAATCTTAGTGCTTTCGGGCGCAGTGCTTTTTATATTAAAAAGAAGGAATAAATTTGACTGAGATAAAAGAAAAAATAAAGAAAAAATCAAATAAAAAACTTATAGTAACAGTCGTTGCAATAATTCTTATTCTCATATTGTCAGTCGGCGGAGTTGTTATTTACAACAACCTTGCCGACTCTCAGCCGACACCGTCAAACGGCGTTGTAGGCAAAATCTCAGACGATTGGGATACAGGTATCGAAGAAGAAACCTCACCCGAAAAAACAGGCATTCAGATTCCCGGATATTCAACAGCGGAAATGAAATCAAACGACACAAGCCTTAATATAAGCATAGGAAATCCAAAATCAAACACATGCGGATTTTATGCAACAGTAAAGCTTGATGACGGCACAGAACTTTACAAATCAAATTTTCTAAAGCCGGGTTCGGGACTTACAAGCATTCCCGTTTCTCAAAAGCTTAACAAGGGCGAATACAAGGCTGTGGTATGTTACGAATGCGTCACTCTTGATGAGCCGCACACGCCGCTGAACTCAGCCGAATCAGAATTCACATTAGTCGTCAAATAAAATTTAAGTAAATATTTTTGAAAGGATGTTATTCATTATGAAAACAAAAAAATTAGTTTCTATCCTCATTGCAGGCACACTCGCAGCAGCAACGGCAATTTCGGCTTCGGCTCAAACTATTAACGGAACACTTGATGATGACGAAAAATCCGGCAACACTGAGGTCAATGCAAGGATTGAAGCAGCGGCTCCGGGTGAAGTAAGCTATGTAGTTACAATTCCCGATTCAGTGGATTTCGGCACACTTCAGCAGCCAAAAACAGACACGAACAGCAACAAATATCTTTCTTGCGATGTTACAGCAACACAGATTAAAAACTTCAGCAAAAAGCAGGCTGTAAAGGTTTGTGTAAAGGACAGCACATCATCTGACGGAAAATTCTATATTACACAAAAGAATGCGGAAGATCCGTTCAAAATAAAATACGATATTTACAATCACGATGTAAATGACGACAACATTGCTCAGTACACTCCGCTTAGTGATGACACACTTACCGAAAACGGTTATCACCTCTGCTCTTTCGGATCAGGTTCGGAAGGCGTAACTCAGAAGGTAACTCTTGTTCTTAACCAGAAGGCTCTTTATAATAAAAATCTCAATGACATTGCAGGCGATTACAGCGGTACAATGGTATTCCATACTTCCATAAACACTATCGGTTCTTAATGTTACACACATTTATGAAGCAAATTAAGATAAGTCTGCTTGCTATTGCCGCCGTAATAATGGCTTTTACGGCATCCTTATGTGTAGCTGCGGTCAATTATGACAACGGTACTGAGGTGGTTGCACACATTGATTCTGCAACTGAGCCACAGCCGACTACGGTAAGCTGTGAAGACTACATACCGCAAGACAACAATAATGTAAAAACAGGCAAAGAAATTACGATATTATCAGTTATCACAATAGTATGTTTATTCTTATCATTCATAATCATTTATGTCTGTTCCAAGCATAATAAAAATAAATAGAATACGATTTCATTACTATTCTGTTTAAACGAGATGTCGGCTACCCATTTATTAATTGGATAGCCGACATCTCGCACTACTGTACATACCGTTCGGTACACTGCAGTTCAATCATATTGAGAGCATAGACTTGTACGCTTCGGATATATCATTATATTCCCTTCGCACAAGTCTTTTGTTTGTTATGTTCAGGACTTAACAGATAGTCTGCTATATTGCATCGTCTCGATGCCCTCGTAGTTTCCTCCTGAGAACTCATCTGCTGTGAGGACATATTTGGGATAGTTATCGTGGATTTTCATCAACAGGTCGTATTCTCTTTTTTCTGTTTTCGGAGAACGAAGTTCCTGCGTCATCTGCACATGAAGTTTTTCGTTTTGCCGAATAGCCACAAAATCAATCTCTCCGTTGACGGTGTATCCTCTGCGACAAAGCTCCAAGTAAACAACATTTTCAGAATCGTTGACTTACCACAGCGACAAACTCCCGTGAAAATTTTGACAAATGGTGTTTCTACATATAAAGGTCTATAAATCATTGTGACCACATCCGTATATAGATGATATACCGTAATTCCTATCAGCAGTAAATTAGTTTGCGATTTATAACCGCAAAACACTTCGATAATTTACTCTATTGCAAAAAAGAATGAAAGTTATGCCCCTTGAAGTTGGGCGTTGAAAGATGACTTAAGCAATCCATCATATCTCACTCTGTCTATTTCACCGTTTTCGTCAACCATTCTTTTAACACAAGAAAAATAAATTTACAAGAATTTTAGGCATAAAAAAGAGCCTAAAGAAATAGTTAATATGAAAATGATTTATGAATCGTCAAAAAAAGACGGTATCCGTATTGGATACCGTCTTTTTTGACTATATGATATTATGTATTGCTTCATAAATTTTACGTGCGATATACGGGTTGTTCATCGTATAAATATGAATACCGTCTACCTCTTGTGAAATAAGGTCAACAATCTGGTCAACTGCATAAGCAATCCCTGCATCACGCATAGCTACAGGATTATTTTCATAACGTTCCATCATCAATATAAACTTTTCGGGAACAGTTACTCCGCAAAGAGAGGCCATTCGCTCAATCTGCTTTTTATTGGTCACAGGCATAATTCCCGCTTCAATTGGAACATTAATGCCGGCAATCTGACAGCGTTCCAAAAATGAATAAAAGTATTCATTATCGAAAAAAAGTTGTGTAATCAGATGGTCGACACCCGCATCCAACTTGCGTTTCAAATTTTGAATATCATCTACTTTGTTTGCTGATTCAATATGACCTTCGGGATAGCAAGCTGCAATAATATCAAAATCGCCATGAGCTTTAATGAATTCTATTAAATCAGACGCGTGTTCAAAATCACCCTTAGTATATCCGTCTTTAGGTATATCGCCTCTGAGCGCAAGAATGTTTTCCACTCCTATATTTTTAAGTTCCTGCAATTTCTCAGATACATCTGCCTTGCTCAATCCGATACACGGCAAATGAGCTACACTTTCAATTCCGTAGTTTCTGATGGTTTGTGCAATCTTAAAAGTCTCATTATTATTTTTTGCTCCGCCTGCACCGTAAGTCACGCTGATAAAGTCCGGAGAAAGTTCCTTTAACTCATTCAGCGTATTATAGATTGTATTGACGGGTGCTGTCGGCTTCGGTGGAAAAACTTCATAAGACAGCACAGTCTTTTTCTTAAACAGATCCGTTATTTTCATGTCTGACTTCTTTCGCTGCTTCCACAAGATTTTTAAGGCTTGCTGTTGTCTCGGCAATTCCTCTCGTTTTTAGTCCGCAGTCGGGATTGATCCATAACTTTTCAGGGTCAATTTTGTCCAACATTTTATAAATTGCAGATTTGATTTCTTTGACGGACGGCACTCTCGGCGAGTGAATATCATAAACACCGGGGCCAACCTCAGTCTTAAAGTTGTTATTCTTTAAAGAATCCAATATCTGTAAATCAGAACGAGAAGCCTCGAAGGTAATAACATCTGCATCCATATCGTCAATTGCTTTAATAATATCGGTGAATTCGCTGTAACACATATGAGTATGAATCTGTGTTTCTGCTTTTACTCCACTGTGAACAAGACGGAACGCAGGAATGGCAAAATCAAGATAATCGCTGTACCAGTCGGATTTTCTCAGGGGCAATTTTTCACGCAGGGCAGCCTCATCAATCTGAATGATTCGTATACCATTTTTCTCCAAATCCAAAACCTCATCACGGATAGCCAATGCAATCTGATAGGTGCTCTCCTTTACCGATATATCCTCTCGGGGGAATGACCAGTTAAGAATTGTTACCGGGCCTGTCAGCATACCCTTCATTGGCTTTTCAGTAAGACTTTGCGCATAAACCGACCAATCTACTGTCATCGGCTTGTTTCTTGATATATCGCCCCAGATAATCGGCGGTTTAACACAGCGTGTACCGTAGGACTGCACCCATGCCTTTTCTGTAAACAGATAACCATTCAACTGTTCGCCGAAGTACTCAACCATATCGTTTCTTTCAAATTCTCCGTGAACAAGTACATCCAATCCGATTTCTTCCTGTTGTTTCACACATTCAGCAATTTTTTTACGGTTAAATTCTATATATTCGCTTTCTGTAATGTTGCCTTTTCTGAAAGCGGTACGGTTTGCCTTAACATCTGATGTTTGTGGAAAAGAACCGATTGTTGTTGTCGGGAACAGCGGCAAGCAAAATACCTTTTTCTGAATTTTTTCTCTTTCTTCAAATGCAGGAAGTCTTGTAAAAGCACTTTCGCTTATATTTGCAACTCTTTTCTTAACGGCAAGGTCATCGCAATCAGGTCTGTTTTTATGCAATATAATATTAGCTTTATATAAATTTTCGTTTACATAGTTTGTTTCTGCCAATAATTTAAGTTCAGCAAGCTCCGAGAGTTTTTCTTCTGCAAAAGCAAAATGTTCAAGATATTTTTGTGGCAACTTGGTTTCATTTTTCAGCGTATACGGAACATGGAGTAATGAACAGGAAGTGCTAAGTACAGTCTCAATACCTTTGGATTTTAAATTATCAATCAAATTCAAAGTTTTTTCATAACTGTTTTTCCAGATATTTTTTCCGTTTACTACTCCCGCGAAAAGAATTTTGCCATCTGCAAATCCATTCTTTGATACAAGCTCAAAAGTCTTTTTACCTTCAACAAAATCAAGTCCGATACCGTCAAAATCAAGAGTATTAATATTTTTATAGCAGTCACGAACATCTCCGAAATATGTTTGAAGCAATATCTTTACATTATCTTTTGCAGAAAGGATACCGCTGTAAAGTTTTTCAAAAAGTGCAATATCTGATTCTGTTAAATCATATACCAAATAAGGCTCGTCAAACTGTACCCATTCTGCGCCGAGCTTATTAAATTTTGCAAGCAATTCGGAATATGCAGCAATAACATCATCAACATATTCCTCAGCAGTTTTTGAGCCTGTATATCTCAAAAGCTTTAACAATGTGAATGCGCCGATAATTACAGGTTTGGTAGTAATATTCAAAGATTTTGCTTCTTCAAATTCATCAAACGGCTTAGTACCTGCAAGTCGAATCTCTGTATTATCGTCAATTTCAGGAACTATATAGTGATAGTTGGTATTAAACCACTTTTTCATGGCAAGCGCTTTTACATCTCCCATTTTTCCCTGATAGCCTCTTGCCATTGCAAAATAAGTATCAATAGGCGACAAATTCAAAGAAGAATAACGGGACGGAACAATATTGAAAAGAACTGCGACATCCAACATATTGTCATAAAACGAAAAATCATTTGATGGAATAAAATCAAGACCCGATGCTTTCTGCGTCAGCCAATTTGCTTTTCTGATTTCCTTCGCTGTGTTTTTCAACTCATCAGCTGAAATCTCTTTTCTAAAATACTTTTCAGTGGCAAATTTCAATTCTCTCAAAGTACCCACTCTCGGATAACCAACAATTGATGTAAGCATACATATATCTCCTAACATAAATTTTTCAAATACAAAAAAGCCTTTCTGTACTTACTGTGATTCAGTATAACACAAAAAGGCTGTCATATGTTAATACTTGTTTTCAATACCTCATCATAGCCAAAAGCTATGACATATAGTCCTCAATATATTTTTTTAAATGCTCCAAATAATGTTCGCTAACGGAGTTAAGAGGTCTATCTTTCGGTGCGATATATCCGATTTCCATCCTCTCACTGCTGTCAAGTGGAATGGATACAATGTTTGTTCCGTTTAAATCATTGCTTAAAATTCCAGAGGAGATTGTATAACCATTAAGACCAATAAGCAGATTGAAGAGTGTTGCACGGTCGGTAACAATAATATTTTTCGGACTTTCCGCTGTGCTGTGCAATTCCTCAGAATAGTAAAAAGAATTGTTGACACCCTGTTCATAGGTAAGTCTCGGAAATGCCTTTAAATCATCAAGCGTGACTCTTTTTTTATGGGCAAGCGGATTGTTGTGGCTGACAAACACATGGGGAGCTGCGAAAAAAAGCGATGTAAATTTTAAATCTGCGTTTTGAATAATTCTCAGCATCACTTCGCGGTTAAAATTGCTTAGAAACAGTACGCCAAGCTCACTTCGTGAAGTACGAACATCTTCAATAATATCATGAGTTCTTGATTCACGCAGGGTAAACTCGTATTTGTTTTCATCGTATTCTTTCACCAAAGCAACAAAAGCATTTACCACAAATGCATAATGCTGAGCCGAGATGGAGAACACGCGGCGAATTGTTTCTTTTTCCTTATATTGCTGTTCCAGCAGTTCCGCTTGCTCTACAACCTGTCTTGCATAGGAAAGAAATCTAGAACCTTCCTCCGATAGATACACACCCCTGTTATTACGACAGAATATTGTGATACCCATTTCCTTTTCAAGTTCTGATACCGATTTTGAAAGACTTGGCTGCGCTATAAGCAATTTTTGTGCCGCAGATGTAATTGAGCCGCATTCTACTATTGCAATAATATATTTTAACTGTTGTAAGGTCATATTTTCTTCATTCCTTGTTTTTTGTCATTATATCATATTCAAACGGGTATTTCAATGAAGAATTCATATAGTATTTTTCTGATTTTTCAAAGATATTCAAAACTTGCAGGAAAAGATTTGATTTTCGGTGGGCTTTTGATATCATATAACGCCCAAGTATGCATCTGTTTTGCACTTTTCTGTTCAGATACTAATATCAGGACATCATACATATAAATTTACTTCTTTCTAATCAGTTACAAACGAATTTCGTTGTAACTTATAATTTGAATTTTAAGATTGTGTTGCTTCTTCTAAAGTGATAAATGGTATAAATTTACATCTGTTTTTAGACTGTATGCTTTTTAATTTTTCAAGATGGACTTTTTGCATATTTACATACAAATCTGTATTGGGTTTATCTGCTGATTCTATAAAGCAAGATATTCTAAACTTACCGAATGTTACGGATTTGTCGGCTATATGGGTTGAATCGGAATATGCGAGAATATCAACCTTGCGATTTGGTACTGCCACAAAAAGTACCTGATCACCTGTTTTCTTATTTTTTATCCTACAGGATCTCACGGAATCATTCTCCCCTATACTGTCATTATAAGAAAGTTCCATTCTCTCAAATTCAGTGTATTCTGCATCTCTGTTAAAAATAGATATTTTGTTTTTAAACTTCGTGTAAACAGCGGGAAAAACTTCTTTTGTATATTCATCGAGCATTAGGACAAAATTACTTTTTGGAAAATCCAGTAATACTGCATAAACAAAATGTGTTTTTATAGTATCTTCGTTTTTTGAATACATAACTTCATCGTCTATGTCTGAAAACCTCATAAATTTAGCACTATTATTAGTGTAATATCTATAAAACAGCAACAGAGGAAGCCAAACAGGTGCGGTTATAAAGAAGAGTAGTCCACCGCCACCTCTGCCAGATGACGCATTCTCCGGCGGCACATAGTCAGGCGAACTGCGTTGAATCATTATTATGATAATTAACACCAGATAAAAAGTCATTACAGCAATAATGAATATTAAAGCAAACTTCTTTTCTTTAAGTTTTCTTTTTTTGAGTTTCTCTTCACTAAGCTTCTTTTCTTTCTTTTTATTCATATTATACCTACCGATTTTTAAATACACTTAATTCTATAAGGCGATTATAAATATAAACATCTAAAAATGCAATATGAGTTATTATTTTGTCATTATTTTCAGAAAATATTGACAAAAGCCAAAGTTCGTTTTTAGAAGTATTCACCCACGATTTTCTTATACTCTCAATTTGTAATACAAAAATTAAGGAACAAACCTGAAATCAGGCTGCTCCTTAATTATCCTTATCAAGTTCCAAATACATATCAAATTCGATTTCTGCCGAAAGCTGTGCAATAGTTTTGAGAATATCAGATGAAAGAAAAATAATCGGTTGTTCGGATGATTCGATTACAACACAAAATTTTGCAGTTAATTTATATTGATTTATCAAACTGACAATGGTATTCAAATTTGGTTTTAGCATTTCAATCATTTTCTGCATTACAACCTCAACCTCAATAGTATCTATGTAATCGGTCGAATACCGTAAGCTTGACGCATCAACTATTCTTTTTATGCTCTTGTTTCCGCCAAGATATTTTATATCACCTAAATACTCCTTATTGACAGGAGAAAGATTTATTCTTTCACCGATTCTGTCAATATCTATTTCAGGATTTTCAGTCCATAAAATAAATTCTGCCATAATTTCGTGCATATAATCACCCTTTCACATTCTATTACTCACTTTCATTCAAAAAACAACTTTCAAATGAGTTATCTTTATTAAGTTTCAGCACATTTTCTGCAAATTGCAGAAGCAGACCGGTTTCGGTTGTTATCGAGAATGTACAGCCGTAGTCCTCACCGTCATCATTTTGGAAACCAAATTTCAGTACAAATTTAAAGTGTCCGAGATTGTCATATTCGGCAAGTCTTATTGAGAAAAACGACTCCGCCGACAAATCAGTATCCCCTATTTCCCAGTAGAATTCACTATGATGTTTAGCAATCAAATTTTTGATTGACTCTGACAATGCAATTATATTTTCTTTTGTGACATACACCTTTGTTTCAGAAGTAATATTCTTGCCCGATGCCTTTACTTTGATTTGATAGAAATCAGTATCTTCCCATATTTTTTCAAATAACAGATTATCCATTATCTTCTCTATCACCTGTTAATTAATTTTGAAAGTATTTTTTCATACTCTGCATTGATTGTAATTTGCGTTGCGGTGTTGAATACAAACGAAGTAGTTCCGTCAACGCAACCATAATCATCTATCTGTCTTACGGTGCACACCCCGTCTACTAATGATAATGGCAATCCTGTGATGTTGTCATTACCACTGTGAAGCAATTCTATACTCACTATAAAATTTTTATTGATTGCGGATTTTATTGCAGAATCAAAAATTGCATTACTGTCAATTTCAGCTCTATCTTCAAAAACATCTGTGTCAATCAGTTTTTCCATTCTCTTATTGTATTTTGAATCATACTCAATTCTAAAGAAATCCGATACCATTTTTACAATTATACCGTCACAAGCTCCGTAAGTTGTGTACATTTGAATTGCGACTTCATCCTCATTAAGCGCAATAATTTTGCCATAAGTGAATTTGTCACATTCATCGTCTGTATAAAAACTACAATTTTTATTGCTTTGAAAAGCTTTTAATAATTCTGAATACATTTTATCACCTCATAAATTTTTTAAGCTTTGTTTGGTTTATCTTTATATTAACATCCATTTTATTAACTTCAATTTTCAATGCGTTGACATTGTTAGCTAAGATTGCATTTTTAAGATTTTCAAAATATTATATGTCCGTTTCATATTCTCTGATTTTGCAATAATCGACAGGAACGGAAGTTTTCAAGTCATTCATATCACCATTCAGCATTTTCAAATACTTTTTAATTTCATTGACTGCTTGAGAATATTCTTCCAAATACAAATAAATATAAATAAAATCTAATCCCATAAAATTAGAAGTTTCTTCTAACTCATCTTTGCCTGAGCAGATTAGATTATCATATTCAATATACTTATCTGAATACTCTGAAATTGATTTTGCACTAAAAAACGAATCACATAATTCACGGTATTTTGAAAACATTCTGCTAATGCAATTTTCAATATCTGATTTATCTGTTGCATCGGCAATGTATTCATCACCTGACAAACGGCTTAGTGAAAAATCATCATCACCGTCATATATGCACTTTGTGTCAATTTCAAATATTAACGGAGTAAAGCTATGAATAACATCAAATTGCAGTTTGCCATAATTTTTATCATAATGACAGATTAGATACACCTTTGCAAAAATATCATCATAGAGTTTTACAAAAGAATTTTTATTTTCCGTGTAACCCTGTTTTGTCAAAAATGAACCAAATTGTTTTACAAATATATTTTTAAGATATTTTTTCATAATAAGCTTCTCACATTCAGTATTCTACAACATACCAATTGGTTGCGATTGATTTACATAATCCCTCATCACCAATGTGTGGAGTTTTGCTCTTAGAATATACTAAATCAATACTTTGATTAGTATAAGAAAACGACACTTTCTCGTTTTCTGATTCAATGACATCAAAATCATATTTGTCGAAGAGTTTATACGCTAAATCGGTAATTTTACTTTTCTGATCATCAGTTAATTCAGAATCAGTTTGATAGTAAAGTGTATCTTTATAGAAATACTTTTCAGACTTGATTATAAAATCGCCGTGAGATATGTCTTCTATGTTATACCTTTCAATAAGAGTTGCAATTTTGCTAAAATCATCTTTATCTGCCGAATAGATTCCGGCAAGATAATCAGTGTCATAGTCGTTTCTTCTGACATCATCTATTACCGGAAACAATATCGAATAGATTCCGCCTATAATTAATAAAGCTATAATAACTGCAAAGAAGATTGTTTCAACCAAAAACAATTTGTGCTTTTTAAAATCTATGCTTTTCATACAAACACCCCGCAAATTGTAAGGACAGAAAAAGCAATTGAAACTATTACGGAAACGACCGTAATCAGACTTACAATTTCTTTGCTTAATTTTGGACTGTCAGGCAGTATCATTGCAAGTTGTGCAATGTAAATATTTAACGGAACAGATATGAAACATATGAGTGCAGTAGATGTAAACGCAAAAAGAACACTCATTACTATGTAAAAATAAACAATGTCTTTTAGTTTTTTACACTTGTAAAGAATAATACCGATTACTATTACAGCAAATAGCAATGCAAAAAGGATTATAGAAAGGGACTCTGAAATATGAGAATAAGTAGGTAAAAGGAGAACATCTATTGAATTAAACAGGTTAATAATATAGTAATATTTGTTCATTGTCCCGATACCTTTTCTTTCTAATTTTAATCTACTACACTTTCAAAAATCTTCTACTACCTACTATAATCTTAAAACAAAAAATGCAACCAAAAAATATACGAACATAGAGAAAAACGGATTTTATCATTTATTCTGACTTAATTATAAATATAACAATTTTGAAAAGCAATATAGGTTATTGCTTTGTCATTATTTTCAGAAAATATTGACAAAATCTGAGGTTTGTTTTTAGAAGTATTCACCCACGATTTTGTAAAGTAAATATAGGTTGTTTTACAAATTATTGCAGAATGTAAAGGGTGTGTATTTTTGCTGTAAATAGTTAGTTATTGTTATTGACCGTGGCAAAATCAGGTAATATAATTTGAACGAAATTTGAAAAAGTGCTGATTAAATCGGCGTTTTTTAGTTTCAATTAAATATCGGGGTAGAAGCAAAATGATAGAAAAGCTATCGCTTGATTTTGTCAGAAAGATTTACAACACCCTCACAACAGGAAACGATGATGTGAATTTTTACTGTATGTGTTTGCAAAATCAGAATCGTGAGGCGGCAACAAACAGTCCGATAAAATTCGGATTGCAACTTATCAAAATAAATATTTTATGCAGACTTCCGTTACACAAAAAAAGAATTTTTACAAAAGCAGTCGGCAGAGATTATCTTTCACAGATATTCGTAAGACCAGCGATATGCGAGCTTGCGTCCGGAATGCTTGACAATGCACAACTGATTACCGATATATTCGGCAGTGCTTTAACGCAGGTTAAAAGCAACGATGAAATTTATGCTGAAATTGAAAACTCAACCGGTGTAAAAGGCTTTGCGGTATTGAGAAAGAAGTATGAAAAGCAAAATTCTGAACTTAGTGAAATTTACGCAAAATTAAATGACGAACTAAGGGCATTGGTTGACTACAAGTTAGAACTTTCGTTACTTGAAAATTCCTTTCTTGAGAACAGATACATAGTCCGTATGCTTGACATTGCACGGTGCAACGATATGAGGGTATCGGTTATTGTAAAATCCAACTATCCAAAGAATTTTGTTGAACATCTGCTTGATAAGTACGAAATTGAGTATGAAGAACTTATTGTGACAAATAAAAAGAATACATACATTCAGCCGGAAGATTGCGAGCACACCTGTGTGCTAAGCAACAACTATGATTTCATAAAGAAGTACACAAAAAGAGGTTGCAAGCAGATGTACTACCGCAACCCAACCGTTCTTATGGAACACATTGATAATCCGATTGAAGATGAAAATTTTCGAAAGCTGTACAACACAATATGCGGTATGAATCTTTTCAGCGGAATAAAAAGAATGAGTAACGAATATGAGCTTGGTTATATGTGTATAGCTCCAGCGATTGTAGGTTTTGCGTTGAGATGTATAGAACAGCTTGACAAATCCGAGAGAATGATTTTCTTCTGTGATGAAAATTCCCTGTTTGCACAGATAATAAGGATACTAACGAACAGATACGACAACATAGTTTTCTTCCCCTGGTCGGCACTTGCAACCGATAAATACCGTACTGTTGAAGAATGGCGCAATGTCGTTTCAGAAATGCCGATATTTAAATACGCAGAACTCGGTGTTCTTGACAGCCTTATGCGATACCCACTTTCTGAAATAAACGGTGTAATCAGTTCTGAAGAACTTGCTAAAATTATGGCAACCGCTTGGATTGATAAGGAAAGTGGCGGTGTAAAAAGTACCGTTCAGGATATTATAAAGGACAGCGAAATTGTTGTTACAGCAGACCCCCTACCGGGAAAATGTGCAAGCGAAGAATTTGCAAAGATAATTTCTCAGATTGACGAAAACATCGTTTACAACGGCATTACAATGAGCAACTACCTTTGTGCAGATGAAAACGATATTATGCCTCTTGCGGAAATCATTCAGGGTAATAAACCGTTGCTATGGAAAATTGACAAAACAGAAAGGCACTGGATTTATTCCAAAAAGTTTGACACAACAGTTCTCAAAGAAATATATACCGCTGTGTGCGATTTTGCTGAGGACTATATAAAATACTCCAATACTGACAACCGTCAGTGTAAAATCAACGGTGAAGACGCACTTTCACTGTATTTAAGCGGATTTAACCGCATAAAAAATATTACATTAGGGTGATTATATTGATTTTATACCACGCATCTACAATGTATCATCTGCTATGTTGCATAGTCCATAAACTTGCATTTCATCCGAATGATGATGCAGAATTACTGATGCTTGAATACATAAAACCTGATAAGGCACGCAAGGCCTTTCTTAATCAGGTACTCGATTCCGGATTTTTTAAATCAGCACGATATGTACCGGAGCAAAAATTTAAACTAAAAAAAGGAATTGCACTTGACGGTACAAGCAGTGAAAAGGAAATCAAGATTGTAATAGATAACATATCAAAGGCATTTGAAAATTGGTTTGGAGAGGATATAAAAAGTTTTAATGAAATTTATGTTGCCTCAGACCAACATTCGCTCGGAATATACCTTACAAGCAGGGGGATTCCCTATCATTACTTTGAAGATGCAAGCGGAATGCTTTCGGAACAGACGAGATATCTCTCAATAACCAAAAGCAATAATATGACTAACTATATAATCAACGAGTATCTCGGTTGTATGGGACGAAACCGTTGCGTAAAATCAAAGCTGTGTGACCTTCGCCATCAACAGAAAGGTTTTTATGATGAAAAAGCAGTTGATTTCTGCATTTATGATATCCTTAAATTTAAAATTCCTGATAAAGTTCCTAAGATACTTGAATTTTTCGGTGACATACCTCACAAAATCAGAAGTGACAAAAAAATATGTCTTTATCTCACACAAGATCTGAACACACTTAAAATCAAGGATCTTGATTTACAGGAATTAACTATGACAACACTTGTCGATTATATGTGTGAAGATGATTATGTTCTTGTTGTAAAACCTCACCCAAAAGACAGGTGGCAAAATTACAGGAGAATTTTTTCAGATTGTGTTCTGCTTGAAAAATCCGAACCGTCGGAGCTTTTGCCGTTTGTGCTTGACCGTGAGGTTGATATGGCACTTACCGCAAGCTCAACTTCAATCAGAGGCGTTGACAAATTTGCCGTACATTCATACTACTTCACAACTGAAATTGAAACCAACCGTGAAAGAATTGATGATATGTTTGTTGCAACGCTATTGCTGAAAGAACTTGATATTTCAAATGTAGAAACGATACGCAATATAAATGAAATTCAAATCACCAATTTTTTAAGCCGATATGGCATTATTCACGAAAACGGTAACATTCTGATTGACGGTGGTATTGAAAGGAACGGCAACGACGATGTGTATGATTATAGGCTTTCGCTTTTGCTTAACCTTGGAAATATTATTAATTTCAATCCAAACATACCGACAGACAGTCTTTATATCATCACCGCAGATTTTTCTCCGCATGGCACAAGTCTTATGAGAGAAAAGCAGCTGATGATATTTGCATATACAAAGGACAAAGATATTACAGACAAGCTTGAATCACTTATTATTCGCAGGCAGCTCAAATATACAAAGGCTGACATTGCTGTCCGTTGCAGAAAAGCCGACAGCGAGAGTGTTGAAAGACTTAAAGCAAAGCTTGCAAGAGACATAGAATGGGAGGAATAAAAAATGGAAAAGAATAAAAAAGTAGTGGCATTTGTGCCGATGAAATTAAACAATGAAAGATTACCAGGCAAAAACACAAAGGCGTTTGAAGGCGGAAAACCCCTTCTTACATATATTCTTAACACGCTGACAAAGGTTAAGGGCGTTGACGAAACATATGTTTATTGCAGTAACGAGGAAGTAAAAAAATATTTGCCCGCTAACATTAAGTTTCTTAAAAGAAGTGAAAGCCTTGATACATCAAAGACTTTGATTATTGATGTTTTAAAAGCTTTTGCCGAAGATGTTGACGCTGATATTTATGTTCTCGCTCATGCAACGGCACCGTTTATCAAAGCGAAAACAATAGAAACAGCAATTGACAAAGTTAAAAATGAAGGTTACGATTCGGCTTTTACCGTAAAGCAGATTCAAGAATTTTTATGGATGGACGGTGCGGCCTGCTACAACACAAACAAAATTCCAAGAACACAGGATATTCAGAATGTTTTTGCCGAAACAACAGGACTTTATGTATATACCAAAAGGCTAATCAAAGACGGCAGAAGAATCGGCAGTAACCCTTACGGAGTAACGGTCGATTTTATAGAGGCAACCGACATTAACAATCCGATTGACTTTGATCTTGCACAGGTAATTTTTGATCACTATATTAAAAATAATACAGAAAGCGATAATAACGGTAACAATGAGTAATATTAAAATTCTTGACTGTACACTCCGTGACGGAGGGTATGTAAACAACTGGCACTTCGGTCAAAAAGCAATTGAAACAATGCTTTTTAACTTTTCAAAATCAAACGCTGATATCGTAGAATGTGGATTTCTTACAAACAAGCCCTATGACCCAGACTACTCGTTATACAACAGCGTTGAACAGCTCAACGACCTTGTGAGTTCTGACAGCAGTATGAACACAATGTATGTAGCAATGATTGCTATCGGTGAGCGTGAAATCAATCCTGTGCTCCTTTCAGATGCAGATTCAACCGTACTTGACGGAATCAGACTAACATTTCATCCGAATGAAATTGACCTTGCGTTTGAATGGGCAGAAATCATCAAAAGCAAAGGCTACAAGATATTTATGCAGCCTGTCGGTACAACAAACTATACTGACAAACAGTTTATAGATTTACTTGAAAGAATTAATAAACTTGAACCATATGCCTTTTACATTGTTGACACCCTCGGTGTGATGTATGAAAAAGACCTTATCAGACAGGTATTTCTCGTGGATAACAACCTGAATCCGTCAATCAGTCTTGGCTACCACTCACACAACAATCTTCAACTTGCATTTTCTAACGCTCAGGCACTTTCGCAATACAACACAAAACGAAACATAATTATTGATTGCAGTGCAAACGGAATGGGTCGAGGGGCAGGCAATCTTTGCAGTGAATTGTTTATGGACTATCTCAACCGAACATTTTCGAAAAACTATGATGTATTGCCTGTTCTTGAAATTGTTGACCGCTACCTTATTCCGATTTCACTCAGCAATCCTTGGGGGTACAATTCGGCATATTTTCTTTCTGCATCAAACAACTGCCACCCGAATTACTCGTCATATCTTATGGCAAAGCACTCGCTTTCAATGCCGGCAATCGGAAGTATTCTCAAACAAATTCCGCAAAATGAAAAGAGATTTTTCAATAAAGCACTCATTGAAAAGATTTATCAGGACTACCAGAGCAATGCGGTTGATGATATCGAAATCCTTGACAGACTCCGCAAAAAGCTTGACGGCAAAAATGTGCTCGTTATCTCCCCCGGCTCGACTGTAAAAAGTGAAAAGGGCTCAATTTTAAAGTACATTTCAAAGAAAAAGCCTTTTATAATCTCGGTTAATTTCATACCGGATTACATAAAGCCAAATATTGTATTTGTTGGCAATGCAGTCAGATATTCAGAGCTTGAGGACAGATTGAATCTTAAAAAGACTGTTTTTACATCAAACATTAAAAACCTTCCTAAAAAGGCAGTATGCATTAATTATTCTGAACTTGTAAATGCAACCGATGACGCCTCTGACAGTTCGGGGTTAATGGTACTCAAACTTCTTAAAAAAGCGTCGGTAAAATCAGTTGCTCTTGCAGGATATGACGGATTTACAAAAAATCCGTTATCAAACTATGTAAGCAAGAGTATGTGCGGTGCATATGACCCTATTCTTCTCAAGGAAAAGAACCTTGCAATTTCCAAAGAGCTGAAAAAGCTTAAAGATAAAATGAAAATAAAGTTTATAACAACATCAATTTATGACACCGAAAAAACAAGGAGCGATAAGAAATCCTGATGAGTACAATTGAGAATACAAAGCGAAAGCTGAAACGAAAAATAAAAAAGCTGAAACTCAAATCTGTTATGAAAAACCGTTTTGTGCTTGAAGGATTTTATAAATACGGTGACACTGATAAAAGCCGTTTCAGAAGAATGCTTTATCTTACATCTCTTCATTTTTCAAGCAAACTCGGAAGTGTGTCGGGAACGAAGCCGAAGGTTTATGAGAGAAAAAAATACACAATTAAGCCCTGCGTAACGGCTCCGGAATCAAGTTTTGCAAAAAGACCGTCACCCACGCTTATGGCAAAGAAATTTCTCGTAAATGATATTATATCCTTTGATGTTTTTGACACCCTTATTTTGCGTCCTTTTGATAATCCTAAGTCGCTGTTTTTCCTTTTGGGAGAAAAAAACAAGTGCCCCGGATTCAAGCGTTACCGTGAACTTGCAGAAAAGCTTGCAAGGCAAGATGCTTTTGAAAAGAGCGGAACTTACGAAGTCACTTTGCGTGATATTTACGAAAAACTGTCACGATTCGTATTGCTCGATATCGACAAAGCTATGCAATATGAAATTGAAACAGAGCTCGACTTATGCTTTGCCAATCCGTATATGAAAGAAATCTTTCTTCAAGCCAAAAACCTCGGCAAAACAATCATTGCGGTTTCGGATATGTATCTTTCAAAAGATGTTATCAAAAAAATGCTTGATAAATGCGGATATGAAGGATTTGATGACATTATTGTTTCAAACGAATACAACGCAAGCAAGCGTTCACTTTTACTTTATGAATATATAAAGGAACGCTACGGCGTTACAAAGAAGTATATTCACATAGGAGATAACATTGTTTCAGATAATCGTTCCGCACGCAAATGCGACATTGAACCAATATGGTACAAAGGAGTCAATCCGAGAGGAAATGCACACAGAGCATTTGATATGACATCACTCATCGGTTCGGCGTATCGTGGAATTGTCAATGCAAAACTACAAAACGGTGACAAGCAGTATTCACAGTACTATGAATTTGGATATACTTATGCGGGCTTTCTTGTGTTGGGATACTGTAAATTCATAAATGATTACTGTAAAAATCACGGTATAGAGAAAATTCTCTTTCTCTCCCGTGACGGATATATATTAAAATCCGTTTATGACGAATTGTATCCTAATGATGACACAGAATATGTATATTGGTCACGCTCCGCTGCAACAAAATTGACAGTAAACAGATTTAAGAATGAACTCCTGCTCAGATACATAAAATACAAAATTCCCCGCAATATGACAATTGAAAAAATCTTAAAGGCAATGGATCTTCAGGAAATGCAACCATTTCTTGACGAGGCAGAACTTACAAAAGATACTTTGCTTACAAAAGAGAATTACGAGGATATCGTAAAGGTATTTACAGCACACTGGAATATTATTACGGAACATTACCGACGCAACAATGATGCCGCAAAAGCATACTATAAATCTGTTATCGGCAGCAGTAAAAGCGCTGTTATTGTTGATATTGGCTGGGCAGCAAGCGGTTTTTCGGCTTTACGATATCTTATTGAGGATGAGTGGAAACTCAACTGCAAAGTCAGAGGCCTTGTTGCAGGCTCAACCTATCTGCACGATATGGATATAATAGAACCGCAAATGACGAATGACATAATCACTTCGTATATGTTTTCACAACGGATTAATCGTGAAATTCGCCGTGACCACGATGTTAAGCGTATGTACGGAGCTTTTACTGAAATTATGCTCAGCGCCCCTGCCCCGTCATTTATAGGCTTTGATTTTGATAATGACGGAAGGGTTAAGTACGAATTTGATTATCCCGAAGTAGAAGGATATGAAATGATTAAAGAAATTCAAAACGGTATTCACGATTTTGTAGATGATTATACAACTCATTTTGCAAAATATCCGTGTATGATGAACATTTGCGGAAGTGACGCATATGCCGTTTGCAGGCAGGTCATTTCGTGTCCCGAATATTTCAGCAATCTGTTCTACGACTATCCGGTAAACCGTGCAGTCGGTTCTGCATCATTTGAAACGGGCAGTCTTGGAAAACTGATTGAAAATGAATTTGTAAAGTGAGATAAATTATGATTTTATACTATGCACTTACCACCTATCATATACAATGCTGTGTACTTCATCGACTTACACGCAAAAAAAATGAAACGGCAGTATTACTGCTTTCTGACATTCACAAAAACTCGGTTGCATTTTTAGAAAGATACAAAAATTCGGGCATATTTGACGATGTGCTTTTGCTTGAAGAATCAGAAGTAAATGCTAACATAAAGCAAAGAGAACAGAAACACCGTTCTAAACAATCAATTCTTAAATCAGCCTGCTCTGAAATAAAAAAAGTCCTTCCGATAAATCTCAATTCAGCAGACGAATTATATCTTTGTCCCGACCATTTTCCGTTTGGCTGGTATGTTATCAAAAATAAGATAAAATATCATTGCTTTGAAGAGGGCTGCGGAGTTCTCTCAGATAATAAATTTTTGATGTCGAATATGAGCCGCAATAAAACACAAACCGCATTAATGAACACACTCGGATATTTTGGAGAAAATGACAGTTGTGTTGAAATTCTTGCAGATACACAGGCACAGGTTGAGGGATTTGAGCATCCTAAAATGGTTGATTTTTCCGTAAAAAGAATTCTTGAAGAACTTGATGTTAAAACTCTTGAAAGGGTACTTTCGTTCTTCGGTGTGACAGAAATCGTAAAGGCAGAGAAAAACACAAGTCTTATACTCACTCAGCATATGGCAAACCTCGGCATTATGCCGCTCTGTGACCAACACAGATTATACAAACTTTTTGCCGATTATTTTCTTGAAAATACACACATTGCAGTAAAGCCGCATCCGGACGATATTGCAGGAAGATACAAAGATATTTTCGGGGATGACTGCACAGTATTGCCGTTTGCAATGCCATCAGAACTTCTCCCCTACGTTTTTGACGGACGGGTTAAAACTGCAATTGCAGCATATTCAACAGCCGTTAAAAACCTCGGCAATTTCTGCGACAGAATGATTTGCTTTGACAATCGTATTATGGAAGATTTCAGACATATTCACAGATACTTTGCTGCGGTACAACTTGTTGAATATCTTAAACAAAGCGATGATGATATTGTTACAAACGGAAATGAACTTTTGATTGCTGAGCTTGCCAAAAATGACAATTTTAATGCAGCGTTTAAGTTTAGTGATGAAATGTCTGATTTTAACGGCTGTGCTGTTATTTCTGACAAATTAATTGAAGACAACACAATTGAAGATATTACTGCATTTATTTCATCAGGACAAAACAAGGGATTCATTGTTTTCTTAAACGAAAAACAGATGCACATATATTTTAACGGTAAAAACAAAGAGGTATTTTCAAAGATTCGTCCGATATTCATTGAAATAGCAGGGAAAGAAAAGAAAGTTCAGGAAGTGATTTATTTGTATTCAGAAGATAAAAAAACACTTGAAAAAGCTGAAAATTTCAGTTTAACAAAAGAGCTTAAATATACAGGCGTAACGATTGATTTACATTCAATTTCAAAAAGCGAAGGTGAAAAAATTAAAATGCTTGAAGGTGTTCTTGAGGCAACAGAAAAACGGCTAAACGGCTATATTGCCAACAAAAAAGCAGTTGATGCAGAACTTGAATCAAGAGGTATTAAGCTGTGAAAAAATTGATTATATTCGACCTTGACGGCACATTGCTTAATACATCGGAAGGAATTTTACATTGCTATCACAAAACTGCTAAACTTCTCGTACTTAAGAAAAATCCTGTTAACAACGACAGTATCGTAATCGGCGGGCCTCTATCCGACGGTTTCAGAACGCTCTATGATATTCCCGATGATAAAACACTTGTAAAAGCTATTGATACATACAGAAAGCTGTATGCAAATGAAGGTATAAGAAAATTCAGCCGCTATGGCGGAATCGACACTGCGTTAAGGCAACTGAAATCCGACGGTTATCAGCTTGGAGTTGCAACACTTAAACTTGAAGAATATGCAAAAACTATGCTTAAATCGGCTGACCTTGCAAAATATTTTGATACAATTCACGGTTGGGACGGCACAGAAAAATGTACCAAGGCTTATACGGTCATAAAGGTGTTGTTTGAGCAAAAGTGCCTTGCCAAAGACGCAGTACTCGTCGGTGATTCTGTATATGACAAAAAGGGAGCTGAGATTGCAGGAGTAGATTTTCTGGGTGTTACCTATGGCTTTGGAATTAAGCAGGGCAACAAATTAAATTCTCGCTTCGATACTGTTGACTCCCCTGCCGAACTAACAAATTACTTTATACAGCAAAAATAAATAACAGGAGGATTTTTACGCCTCCTGTTATTGTGTTTATATATGTAATAAATTTTGCCTTATAATAATCAATAAAAAATTTCCTTTGGCAACAAAAATGTGTATGGTGCGGTTACTATTGCCATTGTGAGTGATGCAATTATTTTTTGCTTTTTAGAAAGGCCTTTATTTTTAAACGATACAAAATAATCAAAAATAAAAATAAAAACACTGCTAAGAACAATACCACTGACAATAAAAAGAACTCCGTAAATACTGTCATAACAGGAATGGCTTGTTGCAAGGTATATTCCCGAGAGGATTTGTTTTCCGAGGTCATTACCTTCGTAATATTCTGCATCTGATTGTATAGATACTAATGTAAGATACAGTACTCCTAAAAAGTCAGAAAGAAATCCAAGCAAAAATACAGGTATTATTGATTTTTTATACAATTGGATAGTGAATTTTTTGTAAATAAAAATTGAGATTATTAACAGAATTATTGAATCTATTATGAAATTGCCAAAGAAGGATACGATCCACAGAAATGGGACAAATAAAAACAACATAAACGGTGGCAAAATCATATTGTATAGCTTTGTTTCTTTCATTAAAATCACCTCAGTCAAATAAAAATATATTGTACTAAATGACATAGCACATTATTGTATTATCATTATAATTTTATCTGAGGAAAAAAGCAATACTATTTATCCGTTATAAATCATTTTCAGAATTTATTACAAACTTTTTGGTGCATTTTTAGCAGTATTTACATATTCATTTGATGTAAAAAGGAAGGTTCAAACGAACCTTCCTTTTTGAGCTAATAAATATGTAATAA
>CACXEX010000005.1 GCA_902766775.1 uncultured Ruminococcus sp.
ATATGGTGAGAGTTGTCACCGTAAACAGATTTGAGGTGAAGTGTGATTTGTGCGTTAAATGCAAATGCACGCATAAATTCTACTGTCATTGAGCAGTCGTAACCTCCGCATTTTGCCTGCGGAAAATCAGCGTCGAACACAAGATAAGGTCTGCCGCTGATGTCAACCGATGCAAATGCGAGTGCTTCGTCCATAGGAACATAGAAACTGCCGAATCTTTCAATTGACTCTTTGGTTGAGAGAGCCTCTGCAAATGCTTTGCCGAGAACAATACCTGTATCTTCTATTGTGTGGTGTTCGTCAACATAGAGGTCGCCTTTTACGGAAACTTCAAGTCCGAATCTGCCGTGAGTAGCAAACGAATTGAGCATATGGTCAAAAAAGCCTATGCCTGTATCAATTTTAATGTCACCGCCGTCAAGATTAAGCTTGAGTTTTATGTCGGTTTCCTTTGTTTTACGCTCAACATATGCACTGCGCATATAATCACCTCGATAAATAAGTTTTAATGCAACTTATCAGTTCTTCGTTTTCTTCTTCTGTGCCAACGGAAATTCTGATGTAATCGCCCATAAAACGGATTACAATTGAATTGTCCTTTAGATAGTTCCACAAGTCTTTGCCGAATGATGTTTTAACAAAAACAAAGTTTGCACAACTGTTGTAAACCTTAAAATCATCGGAAAGAGCGGAGAACTCCAATAAGTCATTATACAGCTTTTCTCTGTTTCTGACAATTGTTTTTTGTCTGTTTTTGAGATAATCTTTATTTTTATATATTATACTGCCAACAACCTGAGAAAATGTGTTGACATTGTACGGAGATTTTACAGCTTTTACGGCTCTTGAAATTGTTTCATTAGCAACCGCAAAGCCGAGTCTGAGCGATGCAGAACCTACTGCTTTAGATGCAGTTCTGAAAATAATGAGATTTGAATATTTTTCAACCTCATTTATAAGGCTCTGATCCCAGAAGTCCATATACGCCTCGTCGAGAATTACAAGGGCATTTACGCTTGTAACAAGCTTGCGTGCATCTTCTGCAGTCATACCCTGTCCTGTCGGATTACATGGGTTTGAAAAGAGTAAAAGTTTGATATTGTCACGATTTACCTTTTCTATGAGAGCATCTGTGTCAATTGAAAGATCTTCAGATTTAATAAATGTGTCACACTCAACCTCACAGATTGACGAATAGAACTTATACATTGAAAAGTCGGGAGCAACACAAAGCATCCTGTCCCCTTTTTCCATAAATGCGGCTTCGATAATGAAGATAAGTTCATCCGATCCGTTACCTGCGGTTACATATTTTGGATTGATTCCGTAATAATCCGCAAAAGCCGTAACAACCTTTTCCGCAAGCGGATCGGGATAGCGGTTGAAATCAATTGTATCAATTGCATTTTTGATTTCTTCTTTGATGAAATCAGGATAATTTTCGGGACATTCGTTTGCATCAAGTCGAATTTTATATGTACCGCTGATTGGTTCATACGGTTCAAGTTCACGAATTTTTTTGTTTAATTCATAAGACATTGCATAACTTCCATTCTTATTTCATATCAAAACGCACTTTAATTGAATTTGCGTGTGCTGTAAGTCCTTCTGTTTCGGCAAAGCGAACTACATCTTCGGCATCTTTTCTCAAAGCGTCTTCTGTATAGTAAATAAAGCTTGATTTCTTTACAAAGCTGTCTACCGAAAGCGGTGAGAAAAATCTTGCTGTGCCGCTTGTCGGAAGAACATGGTTAGGACCTGCAAAATAGTCGCCGAGCGGTTCTGGACTGTAATTGCCGAGAAATACCGAACCTGCATTGTCAAGTTTGCCGACATACTCCATTGGATTTTCACAGCAAACCTCAAGATGTTCGGGGGCAAGTTCGTTAGCAAATTCAATTGCCTGTGACATATCGCTGCATACAATAATTGCACCGAAATTGTCAACTGATGAACGGATAATATCTTTTCTTGAAAGAGCGGTCATTTGCTTTTCAAGCTCTTTTTCAGTTTCTTTTGCAAGCTCTTCGCAGTCTGTAAGAAGAATTGCAGAGGCGAGTTTGTCGTGTTCTGCCTGACTCATAAGGTCGGCTGCAAGGAATTTTGGATTGGCGGACTTATCTGCAATGATAAGAATTTCACTTGGGCCAGCAATCATATCAATATCGACTGTGCCGTAAAGAAGTTTCTTTGCGGTTGCAACAAAGATGTTGCC
>CACXEX010000006.1 GCA_902766775.1 uncultured Ruminococcus sp.
AACTCATAATCTTCGTCAATAAAGATTCTGCGGAGAGGCAGCGGGATGTCGTCACAAGACTCGATAAACTCCCAGCACCAACCTTGACCTATTGGATATAGTGTGAATTCTGTCGCCGTCTTATATTTATCTGTTCCTTTCGCAGTCTGAATGTGTCTGTTTTTTCTGTAATCGTCACCGTAAGAAAACACGATATTGTCATTGTGATTATCATAATTGAACTCACCGTTATGCAAATCTTTTACTATTTTTTTTGCAACAGACTTGGTAAACAATGGCTGAGCCCAACCGTTCCAGAGCCTTTCAGGATTGTAAAAGCCGTAATAAGCCTCTGAGTCTGGCCTTGTGTCATACTGAAATTTTCCAAATTTTAACATTCTATCACTCCTTAAAAATAGTTTCTTCTGTTACGGTATCGTTATGTAAAACTTCCACATAAGCGTCATTGTCAGGTATACAGTAATATGTGCCGTTAACGCCACCGATGGTTGGATTTCTGCTGTAAGTGAGTTTTTCACCGTCCCAATCACAAACATGAGTGCCGACCTTTACCTTTCCGTGTTTTAAAGTAGAGAGTTTTGCATCTTTTCCTACAAAAGAAAGGCTTGAAAGTTTTGTTTCAGCGTCAGGATAAATCTCAACAAGCCGATTATACATATCTTCGTCGTACTTTTTGAGTTTATACAGAAACATAGGAATTTCCTTTGTTTGATATGTAGTGATTTCCTTGTCACTCAGCCAAGCCCTTGGTCTGAACTCACAGATTTCTTTTAATATTTCAGGTGTGTAATACTTTATATGAACGAGATTTTCACCGCCCCAGAAATCACTGTTCCACTCACGGAAACGTGCCTTGTAGATATAGCCAATCGGGAAAAATATATAATCACCGATACGGTAAAAATTATTGACACGATTAAGCACATAGCAAAGGTCTGGATACTTTGCTTTTGCTTCACGACTCAGTTGGCCACAGGCGCGGGCTGCCTTGGTAAAGCCAATCTTTTTCTCCTTGGTTCCGTAAGGACACCTTCCGACCGAAAAGATACCGTCAAACATTACGCAACGACCTGCCTTGTAAGCCTCACAATTTTCGGTATTGTTGCAATGCCAGTAGGTAACTCTTTCTCTGTCACTTTTTCCTGCCTTAACGAGAAAAGATTCGTTAGGATTGAAATACGTAATATTTATTAATGACATTATTTGTTACGGCCTCCCATTTCGTTTTTGTAACCAAATAAATCATTTGGAGTAACATTAAACACCTCACAAAGCACATAAACATAATCACTCTTTACCGAGGTTTTATTAAGTTCCATGCTTGACACAGTTCTTTTATCAACTCCTAAAAGTCTACCGAGTTTGGAACCTGACATATTTTTTTCTTTTCTAAGCTCTTTTATTTTTTCACCTATTGTTACCATTTTTATCTCCTTCCTCTGAATGAGGTTTTAGTGTCAAAGCCGTGGTTTTCGATTCGTTCTTTGTCTGTTATACCTTTAGATTCGGTTTTCTCTATTGCGGATTTCTCAGCCGAAAAATATTCTTCAAATGCAAGAAAAATATCAAGAGGATCAATGCAACTTGAAAAGCCTGACGCCTTGAGCAGTGGTGTGTGCTTTTCCACTTTCTCACCGTTGCCATATGTAACCGTATGTTTATCAAAACTACAAGCAATGCGATAATCACCTGTATCTATTGCCTGTATAAGAACATCAACCCTCTCAGCGATCTTTTTTCTGTCATATTGGAAATCTCTCCAAGAATTGTTTGATATAAACTTGAGTATGTTCCATCTGAATGTTTTGAGTATTTCAAACTTTATTAAGACTCGCTCTTTGTTATAATTCTTCCAAGTTGCAATAAGTTCTACTTTGTAATTAACAGGACGATTCCACAATGGACTTTCTTCAGTAATTTCCAACAAAAAGAGCCAAAAAGTGTTGCACACCTGAAGAAGAACAAAGTGCTGAGAATTCAATTCACAACCAAACAATCTTTCACATATTAATTCTTTGGTCAACACATAAGAATCGGTGCGGTCGAATACAATTGAATTGTCACGGTAAACATTTTGCAGATAATCATAAAAGTCATTGTTTTTGTCAATTATTCTCAACACTACACCTTCTTTACAATTTTGAGGATTATATTCATTTTATATTTTGCTTCGGCATTTGCAAAAGTCTGAACAATAATTGGCTGTAATTCTTCCCAGTTATCGCCGCCGAAACCGCAGCCCATACCACACGGAATTGAAATAGTAAACGGCTGTTTATTATCTGAGAGTTTCCACATTGCATTTTTTATCGCTCTCACAAGTGCATCACGACTGGTAAATGTGTGATTGTGACCATAATAAAACTGTCCAGACAAATTGCAAATTTTATAACCCCCTACCG
>CACXEX010000007.1 GCA_902766775.1 uncultured Ruminococcus sp.
CCTGCCGTTATAAAGGCGAATTTCAGGCGGCTGACCCGTGAGCATAACATTCATCAAAACACCGATTGCGTAAATATCCGTCCGTTCATCGGTTTGATTTATTCCGTACTGTTCGGGCGCGGCATATCCCATTGTGCCGATAGCCTGCGTGTCCTTCGACTGATACGGTTTGTACAGCCTTGCCGCATCAAAATCAATCAGCTTTACATTGCCGCTGCTGTCAATCATCACATTTTCAGGCTTAATATCCTTGTGAATGATTTGGTGCGAATGTAACAAATCGAGTGCGTCACAAAGAGATGAAACCACTTTTCTCACACCCGACGGAGAGTACAATCCCGTCTGCAGATAATCCGCCACGGTCTGACCGTCAACATATTCTTCAAGCACGGTGACCCCTGTTTCAGTTTTGACAACATCGTAAACATTTGCAATGTTCGGATGTGAAAGCGTTCTGAGTGCAAAATAAACCTCTCCTGAACCTTTTAATGTGCGTTTTACAATCTGTTTGCCGAGTTCTCTATGTCTGAAAACGCAGATTTCCGTTTTATCTGTTCGTTTAAGCAGTCGCACAAACTGATATTGCTCCTTAATCACCGTATCAATCCAATTATTTTTCATAACATTTCCTCGCAATATTGATAAGTATAATAAGCACTTTGCAAAATTATAAGTCTAATCATACTTGCCGTGCTTATTCTATCATAAATCACAAAGTAAGTTATGATAGAATCACCCATCGAGAATTTTGCAAGGCAAAATTTGAGGGGAATATAAATTGATATAATAAGCACATAATCAAATTATATGTTTAATCATACTTGCCGTGCTTATTATATCATGTTAAAATAGTTTTGGAAACTTACAAAACTTTAATTTAGGGAGTTTTTGATTATGATACGCAAAACCACAACTCAGCTTTTAAAAGAACTTGAAAATTTCAATACATTTGAAGAATACGAAAACGCAAACAGGGATTCTATGATAAATAAAAATCTTTCGGAATACCTTACCGACCTTTTGAACGAGAGAAATCTTACCAAAGCGGAAGTCATCCGAAAAGCCGAACTTAGCGACGGCTACGCCTACCAGATTTTTTCAGGCTTAAAAACCGCCCCGAAAAGAGATAAACTGATCTGCCTTTCAATAGGAATGGGTCTGTCGGTAAACGAAACCAACAGCGTCCTTAAAATTGCAGGTCTGTCGCCTCTCTATCCTAAAATCAAGCGTGACAGCATTATAATCATCAATATGAATAACAACAAAAGCGTTGTAGAAATCAACGAGGCTCTCTATAACGAGGGCGAAGATACTTTGAATTAACAAAAGGAAGTTAATTGATATGGCACGAGTTTATACATTTAAAATTATTTATGTTGGTTGTGAAAACAAAATCTGGCGTGATATTCAGATTTCTTCAAAATCGACACTGGCAGTGTTGGGATATGCCGTGCTATCATCATTCAAGACATGTGCCTACCATCTGTTCTATATGGAATACAAAGGTACAAATTACGAGTTGAATGACGAAGAGTTTCAAACAAAGCCAAAGCTTATGGCAGAAACAAAGCTTGGCGATTTAGCCCTTGAACTCGGCGACAAAATTCATATGGTTTATGATTTTGGCGAGGAACAGGAGTTTGAAATAACCTTGCTGTCTGATGAAGAAATGCCAAAACACAGTGGACGAGCCTATCCAAAGGTTTCTGACGGAGCAGGCAGAGGAATTATTGACGATATGTCGGCAGAAGATTTGCTTGCCATAATCAAGAAAATTGATAAAACCGGCAATAGCGACTTCATCTATGCCCATAAAGGCGAGCGTGTCCCGTGGGACTACCGCAATTATCGAATCGACACCGACAATTGCCTTATCAAAGGCGAAATAACCAAAATCAAATCCGCCTACGAAAACCCCGAAGATTATTAAAAAGTAATACATATACAACGCACAACAGCACCGATATTACTTCGGTGCTGTTTTTATATTCATTATAAAATTTTCGCTGAATAATCAAAGCTTAATATTATTCATCTCGTCACCGAGGACATCGGCGATTTCTTTCAGGTGGCCTGTGCGTTTGCCTTTTAGTTTATAGAACTGCAAAAGTCCGTAGCCCGGGTACTCGTTGCCCTCAACCATAACGGGACCGTTCTTTGAAAAGGCGATATCCCAGCCGATATATCTCACCTGCGGAATCTTTTCC
>CACXEX010000008.1 GCA_902766775.1 uncultured Ruminococcus sp.
GGTTACACGGGTGAGTGATTTTTCAGCAGAATTTTCCGTATAAATTTGCAGAAAAACGGCTGAAAAGCATTGCTATTTTGAAAAAAGTATGATAGTATAAGATAGTATAATTGTGTACTATGAAGAATAATGATTTTTGACTGAAAGTTGACAATATATAAGGAGGACGAAAAAATGGCTTTTGAACTGGAATTGGAAAACGAGTATATGCCTAAAATTAAAGTAATCGGTGTCGGCGGAGGCGGCGGAAACGCTGTTAATCGCATGGTTGCAACCGAAGTTAAAAATGTTGAATTTATCGCAATCAATACAGATGAGCATGTTTTAAGACTTTCAAAGGCTTCACAGAAGGTTCAGATCGGTGAAAAGCTTACAAGAGGTAAGGGCGCAGGCTCTATGCCGCAGATCGGACAGGAAGCTGCCGAAGAGAGCAGAGATGAAATCGCTGCACTTCTCAAGGATACAGATATGGTATTTGTTACTGCCGGTATGGGCGGCGGTACAGGTACAGGTGCTGCTCCTGTTGTTGCTAAAATTGCTAAGGATATGGGTATTCTTACAGTCGGCGTTGTTACAAAGCCGTTTGCTTTTGAAGGCAAGAGAAGAATGACTCAGGCTGAACAGGGTATTGCAGAGCTTTCTGCTTGCGTTGATTCACTTATCATCGTTCCTAACGAAAGACTTAAGTATGTTTCAGATACAAGTATCACTCTCCAGAACGCATTCGCTATTGCCGATGATGTTCTCAGACAGGGTGTTCAGAGTATTTCAGACCTTATCCTTCTCCCTGGTCTCGTAAACCTCGACTTTGCCGATGTTACTTCAGTAATGAAGGATGCAGGCTACGCTCACATGGGTATGGGCAGTGCAACAGGCAAGGACAAGGCTACTGTTGCCGCAGATATGGCTATTTCAAGTCCGCTTCTTGAAACTTCAATTGACGGTGCAAAGGGTCTTATTATCAACATCACAGCCTCTGCTGATGTTAGTCTTGATGATATTGACGCTGCGTCAACAATGATCAAGGACAAGGTTTCAGAAGATGCAAACATCATCTGGGGTGCTGTTATCGACGATAAGATGGAAGATGCTATCAGCGTAACAGTTATTGCAACAGGCTTTAATGCAGACGGCCAGATTGCAAAGAAGAACCTTACAGATGCAGTTGCTTCAGCTTCAACTCCTGCCGTGTCAAAGGAAGAACCAAAGACCACAACAAAGGACAAGACTGATGATGACGATGATACCTTCTATGATATTATGTCAATTTTCAACAAGTAATTAATTTTAATGCAATAAGGCACTCCTTTGGGAGTGCCTTTTCGTTTGACAATAACAACCCTGTTATGATATAATCTAAGTGGAATAAAGGGGAAATTGTAGGCTTTGGCACTTTTACAATTTCTCTTTTTTTGAGTGAAACCAAAAGTAAAGAAGGCGGAAAAATGAAAAAACTACTTGCACTTTTGATTGCATTGATGACTGTTCTTTTGTGCAGTTGTTCATCAGGCGGTGAAACAATCCGACTCGGTGCGGCAGGCACGGGCGGAATTTATAACCAAACTGCAAATTCAATAAAATCGATTGCCGATGCCGACGGTACTCTGAAAATTGAAACAAAGACAACAGCCGGCTCTGCGGCAAATGTCCGCTTGCTCTCACAAAATTATCTTGATGCCGCAATCGTTCAGTCGGATATTGCACATGATGCGTTAAATGGCGAGAACAATTTTGAAAAATCAGGTTCTCTTGAGGGTTACAGCGCTGTTGCGGCTCTGTTTACAGAGGCTTGTCAGATTGTTGTAAGGGATGATTCGGGCATTAATAGCGTTGATGATTTGCTCGGAAAAACCGTGAGTATAGGTGAAGAGGAGTCAGGTACAGAACTTAATGCAAAGCAGATTCTTTCGGCTTACGGACTGAGTGAAAAAATGGTAAAGCAAAAAAATCTGAATTACACTGACGCCGCAAAACAGCTTGAAAACGGCGAAATTGATGCAGCTTTCTTTACTTTAGGTCTTAATGCAACTGTTGTTGACGAACTTTCAAAGCAGTGCAAAATCAAACTGATTGGCATTGATGATACAACTGCCAAAAAGCTGAAAAATACTTACGGCTATGTTGACTGCACGATTCCGAAAGCCACATATAACGGTCAGAGTAATGAAGTCAGCACAGTTGCGGTAAAAGCTTTGCTGATTGTAAATGACAGACTTTCGACAAAAGATGTTAAGAAACTCACACAGCTTGTGTTTGATAATGCACAGGAACTTCAGCTCACGGTGTCGGCTGATGTTGACCTTACACTTGAAAAAGCCGTTGACGGTGTTAAAATTCCTTTCCACAAAGGTGCGGCAGAATATTATGCCGAAAAAGGAATAACGGTAAAAACAGCAGGATAACTGCGAAAGGATTGGTATTGATTGAATATAACTCTTGATATGTATCAGACAATCGCAGTTGCCGTGGTTGTTCTGATGGTAGGTGCGTTTCTGAAAAAGCGTATTTTCTTTCTTCAGAAATTCTGTATCCCTGCACCTGTAATCGGCGGTTTGCTTTTTGCAATTCTCACGCTGGTTCTTTATATGACAGGTGTTGCGGTAATTGATTTTGACGATACTTTAAAAGAAGTCTGTATGGTATTTTTCTTTACCTCAGTTGGATTTCAGGCGAACCTCAAGGTGTTGAAAAGCGGAGGTAAATCCCTCATCGTATTTTTGTTCCTTGTAATTATGCTCATTGTAATGCAGAACTTCTCTGCAATCGGACTTGCAAATCTGCTCGGACTTGACTCGCTCACGGGTATGACAACGGGTTCAATTCCTATGGTCGGCGGTCACGGCACAGCGGGTGCTTTCGGCCCTGTACTTGAGGACTTCGGTGTTCAGGGTGCAACAACAGTTTGTACTGCCGCTGCAACATTCGGCCTTATCGCAGGTTCGCTTATGGGTGGCCCTGTTGGCAGCAGACTTATCAAAAAGCACAACCTTCTTGCCACAATTAAAACAGAGGACGACAGCCTTCTTGTTGAAGAAGAAGAAAAGCATGAAAGACATTTTTCAATGTACGCTCCGGCTGTATTTCAGCTGATTATCGCAGTCGGTCTTGGTACGGTTGTTTCCGATTTGCTCTCACTCACGGGTATGACATTCCCGATTTATATAGGCGCAATGATTATTGCCGCAATTATGAGAAACATCGGTGAATACACGGGTAAAATCACTATCCATATGGGCGAAATCAACGACCTCGGCGGTATCTGCCTGTCGCTTTTCCTCGGTATTGCGATGATTACTCTCAAGCTTTGGCAGCTTGCCGACCTTGCACTTCCGCTTATTATACTCCTTGCAGGTCAGGTTGTTCTTATGTTCCTTTTCTCATATTTTGTTGTATTCAACGTTATGGGCAGAGATTACGATGCCGCCGTTCTTGCGGCAGGTACTTGCGGTTTTGGTATGGGTGCAACACCAAACGCAATGGCAAATATGCAGGCAATCTGCGAAAAGTATGCACCGTCTGTAAAGGCTTATCTTATTGTTCCGATTGTCGGCAGTTTGTTTGCTGACTTCCTGAACAGTTTGACGATAACATTCTTTGTAAATTGCATTTAGAATCGGAGGCGTGTATTATGAAGGACAGGAAATTTACATTTGATTCCGAAAACCTTGCTTTTCCCGAGGTTCACACGGGCAAAGTAAAGCAGAATGATGTTGCCGAGGATGACACAGACAGCACGGTTGTTTATGATACTGTCGCTGTTCCCGAGGTTCATCTCAAAAAACACAAGCATAAAAAGCATAAGAAAAATAATGAATAAAACAACAGCCGTACATTCCAAAGTGTACGGCTGTAATTTTTGTGATTTAATTTTGGTAGAAAATCTTACCTTCCGAAATTGGTGTGTATGCGGTAAGTTCGGCCATGTCAAGGTCGGTTTTGTGCATATCAACCGCACAAATCTGATGGTTGTTATAGGTGGTGTAGTAGTAGATTCCCTTGTCGGCATTGCAGCAGGAAGTGTAAATTGTGATTTCATACTTTCCGTCTGCGACCTCACAACAACCTCTCTGTTGGTCAACAGAACCGAGAATGTGGAAAAACTGGCTCACACTCTCGCTTTCGCTGTCACCCGAAACGGAGTTGAGCTTTGTGAACGCAACCTTTGCAAAACGGGATGCGGATGAAAGGTCGCCCGGCAGTCCGATTGCACCCATTCCACGGCTGTATGTGCTAAGTTCGGCACTTTTGCCAAAGTTATTTTCAGGTTGCTTTGGTGAGAGAGCCATATAGTTGTTGAGCATAAACATCTGAATGTCAAACGGCGGATTGTTCGTCAGCACACCGACAGGGTTATCGTAAATTTTAAGTCCGTCCTTTGTCGATTCAACTGTAAGTGATTCGTTTCTGTCAGAAATAATCCAGTGCAACTGAGCGCAGGGGAGTTTGTCGCTGAACTGCGTATTTGTTATGTTGAGGTTTTCAAGCCTTTTTCTTGCCTGCAAAACGCTGTCGCAATGTGAAAGTATATACGGAATGAACTCAAATTGTGCAATATTTTCCTTGCTGCTTTTCGGCTCAAAATATACGGCATTGCCAACAAAATTAAGCCCTGCCATACACAAGCCCTTTTCATTCATTGCATCGTAATAGAGCGGATAACCGCCTGCAATGTGCGCCATACCAATCATTGCAAAGTGGCTGTCGCACTCGTCTGTATGGCGGAACTTAAACGGAAAATTTCGTGGAGTGATTGTAACTTCGTCACCGTATGAAAATTCGTAATCAAGCGTTCTGCCAAAGTAAAAGTCTTTTGTTTTATATGTTGCCGCTGTACACATATCGTCAGCCTCCGATTCTTTTAATAATAAATATTCTGCCACTTGGTATTGAGTATCATACTACTTAAACAAAAGGATTGCAAGGTGCTTTTTGGCAAATTACAAAAATTGTCGAAACCACTTGAAAAATCACCTTGCTCGGTATATACTATATATGTTAATATGAATGGGAATGAGGTTCTCCCACGGCTTTTGCCGAAACCGCTTTTGCTGATGACTTCTGTTTTGAACAGGGGCATTGGCTTTTTTTATGCGATGTTCTCTGTGCGGAAATTTGAGGAGGAAATTTATGAAGAATAAATTTGTTGATTTTAAGGTGCTCGCAACATCTCTGTGCTGTTCCGTTGTAATGGGACTCATATCGTTTGCGTTTCTGAAATGTCTTGAATATGCGGCTGATTTCAGAAGTTTCTTTCCGCTGTGCTATCTGTTTTTGCCCGTGGCAGGCATTGTGACCGCCTTTGTCTACAAGCGTATCGGTGGAAAGTCATCAATGGGCAATAACATTATTATCGAAAGTGCAAATGACGGTGAAAAAGTGCCAAAGCGACTTGCGTCCCTGACATTCATCTTTACCTGCATAACCCACCTTTTTGGCGGTTCTGTCGGCAGAGAGGGAACTGCCGTTCAGATTGGCGGTTCGCTGACAAGTAATGTTGCCGATTACCTCGGCTTTAAAAATAACGACAGAAGTACAATCGTTCTCAGCGGAATCAGCTCTGCATTCGGCTCGGTTTTCGGCACACCGTTTGCAGGTGCATTTTTCGGAATGGAAGTCTGCTGTGTCGGCAGATTGTCGGCAGGTGCGGTAATTCCGTGCTTTGCGTGTTCATACCTTGCAAATTTCGTTACACAACTTCTCGGCTTTGAACACAAAAGATACGCAATCGCTTCAATTCCCGATTTTGACGCAAGATTTCTTTTCATATTTTTGATTGCGGCAGTTTGCCTCGGCTTAATCGGCAAGCTGTTTGCACTCGGTATAAAGTATGTAAAACTTGCATATTCCAAAATTTTCAAGAACTACCTTCTTGCCGCCGCAGTAGGTGCGGCAATCGTCAGCCTTTTGATTTTGATTTTGGGACTTAACGATTTTGAGGGTTTAAGCACTTGGATGCAGGATACCGCCTTTAAGGGCGATGCAAAATGGTACGATATGCCGGCAAAATATCTTCTTACCGTACTTACCCTCGGTGCAGGATTTCAGGGCGGAGAGGTTACTCCGATGTTTGATATGGGTGCGTCATTCGGCGGTTGGTTCGGAGGTGTCTGCGGATTTGACCCCACATTCTTTGCGGCAATCGGCTTTGTATGTGTTTTCGCCGCCGCAATCAACACACCTATTACCGCAATTGTTCTTGGTATCGAAGTTTTCGGTGCGTCAGCCGCTCCGTATTTTGTACTCGCAGTTCTCATCAGCTTTATCGCATCGGGCAACACAACAATTTATCCGTCACAAAAATTCCTTGTTGATAAAAACCTTTTCAATTTTCAAAAGAAGTGATACAATAGGTATAGTATGATATATCATACAAAAAAACAATGGAGGTATTTGTTATGTCAAAAGTATTAGTAGCATATTTTAGTGCAAGCGGAGTTACTGCAAAGCTTGCTAAAAAACTTGCATCTGCAATCGGTGCAGATTTGCATGAAATCAAACCCGAAAAGCCATACACAAGTGCTGACCTTGACTGGAGAGATTCTAACAGCCGCAGTAGCGTTGAAATGAAAGACAAATCATTCCGTCCTGCTATTGCAAACAGCGTTGAAAATATGGATCAGTACGATACTGTGTTTGTCGCATTCCCGATTTGGTGGTATGTAGCGCCTACAATCATCAATACATTTCTTGAGGCTTACAACCTTGACGGCAAGAAGATTGTTCCGCTTGCAACTTCAGGCAGCAGCGGTATGGGCAATACCAACAAGGAACTTGCTCCGTCATGCAAGGGTGCAACTCTTGAAGAAGGCAAACGCTTTGCCGCAAATGCAGGCGAAAAGGAACTTGCCGACTGGGCAAAGAAATTCATCGGCTGATTTACCGATAAGGTGACAGTATGGAATACACGAAAATCGGAAACACCGACATAGAAATTTCAAAATTGTGCGTTGGCTGTATGAGTTTTGGCAAGGCAGGAACTATGCACGATTGGACGCTTGATGAGACTGCAACCGAAAAGGTTGTTAAACACGCACTTGACCTCGGTATCAACTTTTTTGATACCGCCAACGGATATTCTCAGGGTACAAGTGAGGAGTACCTCGGAAAAGCGTTGAAGAATAATATTCAGAGAGATAAGGTTGTCATCGCATCAAAGGTGTATTTTAACGAGGGCAGATTGTCAAAAAACGCAATTTTGCGTGAGATTGACGGAACGCTCAAAAGGCTTGGCACGGATTACCTTGACCTGTACATAATCCACCGTTTCGATTACGAAACGCCGATTGAAGAAACTATGCAAACTCTCGACAGCCTTGTAAAAGCAGGCAAGGTGCGTGCAATCGGAGCGTCAGCAATGTACGGCTATCAGTTCTACAATATGCAGATGGCCGCCAAGGACAACGACTGGACGCAGTTTTCTGCAATGGAAAATCACTACAATCTTCTTTATCGTGAGGATGAAAGGGAGCTTATCCCGATTTGCCGTCAGATGAATGTTACGCTTATGCCGTACAGCCCGCTTGCGGCAGGTCACCTTGCAAGACCAACATGGCAGTCCGACTCACTCCGTGGCAAAACCGACAGGGTTTCAAAGGGCAAATATGACCGTATGGAACAGTATGATATGAAAATCGTTGACCGTGTGAATGAGCTTTCGCAGAAATATGGCTGTAAGATGTCGCAAATCGCAATAGCCTGGCAGTGGGCAAAAGGCGTTGCATCACCGATTATCGGCGCAACAAAGGCAGAATATTTTGACGATGCCGCAAAGGCACTCGAGATAAAGCTAACGGATGAAGATATCGCATATCTTGAAGAACCCTATGTGCCGCACCCGATTGTCGGAGCAATCGACAAAAATCCGCCGCAGGGAGTAATGCTCCTTGACGAGAAAAAATAATAATTAAAAATCAAACTATAACAGGGAACTTTGCAAAATAAGTTCCCTGTTTTTCTATGCCCGAATTTGCAGTAACCGTTTATAAAAACTTCCGCTATCGGCGAAATTCTGAATTTACTTGTAATGTATTCTTGATATTTTGCCGAGAGATTTTTAGACAAAATCCCCTTGCAAACGAAATGCAAGGGGATTGCTTTGTTATTTATTCAATTTTTTGTCAACAGCAAGCCAGAGTTCCCAGTAGTAATCGGGACTTTGAGTGTTTGCTGACGGATATGCCTCAATTTCAACTCCGCAGGGATAGTAGTCGCTGTTCGGAAAAAATTCTTCAAATATATACTTATATACCTTTTGAAATGCCTGTGGCATTTGTCCTTTGCACGGGAACACAACATAGGTTGCGGCAGGAAGTGTGACAACTTCAAGGTCATTGTCTTCAACAGGATTTCCGTTGTAATGACAGCCAATTCCATACGGATAATCTTCCTCATTAGGTGAATAATCAAGACCTATTCCGATGATTGAATCCTTGAAAACATTGTCTTTGTTCACATAGCTTATAATGCGGTCAATCGTGCCGTCAGCCATACATTTGTGCCAAAAAGCGGTGATTTCATTTCCGTTAATTTCTTTGCTTTTGGTAAAACGCTTTTTCTTGACAATAATGTCAAACGAGTCTTTTTTCTCAATTCTGTAATTCATTTTAGTACCTCCGCTGATAGTAAGTTTTACGGAGAGTTTTGAAAAAGATTTTATTGTCGCACCCTTTTTTGCCTGTGACGGTGTGACGCCGTGAAACTTTGTGAATGCTCTTGAAAAGCTTTCAGGACTGTCGTATCCGTATTTTAAGGCAACATCAATCACCTTTGCGTTTTCGGCAGAAAGCTCCTCGCCGGCAAGTGCAAGCCTTCTCATTCTCACATAATCTCCGATTGTCATATCGCAAATTACGGAGAATATCCGCTGAAAATGAAAGCTTGAGCAGTACGCACATTTTGCAATTGCCTCATAATCTGTCGGCTCGGTTATGTGCTGTTCAATGTAATCAAGCGCCTTGCTTATTCCGAATATTCTGTCCATATCTTTTTCCCTCCGATGCCTTAATTATAGCGGAGAATGTAATTATATTCCTGACATTTACTGCTGAGTTCTGCTATTGTTTGCCTTTAAGCATTTATTTGTACTTACAAATTCTGAATTTTCTATCAATCCAAATTCATACTTCAAATGTTTAATGAAATTTATTTTTAATGCGGATTGATGCCTCTGTGTGCATAATGAGATGCCTTGAAAACGGCATTTTTATAAGCCCTTTGACATCTTTACCACACCAATAGTCAACAAGCCAAAATGCGTTTTCATCTGTGCTGACACAACCGCTCTCAATCAGATTTTGCCGTGATTCGGGAGAAATTTTCCTTTTTAAATCGCTGTATTCAAGTTCCGAAAGCAGCTTGTCTGTTGATGCTTTCACGGCAGTACAATATTCGTAGAGAGCCGATATATCAAGTGCTTTTGAAAAGTCACGAATTTCATTTTTCACAAGTTCATTGCCCGTTGTTATAATCGGTGAGCCGATTTTCTGTTTGAAATTTTCGGCAAAGAAAACCTGTTTGTCACCGAGTATGAGCGTGTGTGCAACAATGTCCTCAATGCGGAACATATGCCATATCGAATAGGCAACGCTCTTGTTGTGGTAACCTTTTGCGTTGATGAACGGCATTTCGCAAAATTGTTCATCCGTGAGTTCATTTCTCAATGTGATTAGACTGCCGAAAATTTCATTCCGCAGTTTCAACAGCGTGTCGATTCCGTGTAAAAATGTGTCTTTTCGGTTAATTTGTTGTTGCATCAGCTTGTTGAGTTCCGACCATTCTTTATTCATTACTTTTCTCCTGCTCGGCTGTAATGCGCTTTGCCTCTTCGTCCATAATGTTTGCAAAGCCTGTATCGTCAATTTCAACGGTTTCCGTGCTGTTTTCGGCGGCAACGGATTTGTCGGCAAATGCGTCAAAAATGTTCTGTTTACTGCCGAGTATTTTCAGAATTTTTTCGTCAACGGTATCTTCACAAAGAAGTCTGTAAACAAGCACATTTCGAGTTTGTCCCATTCTGTACGCCCTTGAGATTGCCTGATTTTCAACTGACGGCTTGAACTGCGGTTCGCAGAGAATAATCACGCTTGCGGATTGAATATTAAGTCCCGTACCGCCCGACTGAATTTGTGCCGGAAGAACCTTGCCCGACTCTGCCTTGTCAAATTCGTCAATGATTTCTTGTCTGCGTTGAGGCGAAACAGAGCCGTTAATCGGACTTACGCACCTGTCGCCGAGAAGTGCCGTGACCTTTGCAATTGTGTCAAGAAAGAACGAGAACACAATAACCTTTCTGCCGTCCTCAGCGGCTTTGTCAACGAGTTCAAGAAGTCGCTGAGCCTTTGATGACTTACTCATATCGTCAATATTCCACGATACCCTGCGAGCCTTAGCATAATTTCGGTTAAGTACAGCGTCCTCATATGCCGACTTTTCCTCAGAACCGAGTTCGCACCATTCTTTCTTTTCAATCAGTTCAGGAAGTTCGGTCAGCACATCTTCACGCTTTCTGCGGAAGTAAACAGGGGCGACCTTTTCACGAAATTGTGGGGCAGAGGAGAGGTACTCCATACCCTTGATATTATCGGCAACGAGCGGTTGCAAAACCTTGATAAGTTCAATCATTTCGTCAACCTTGTTTTCAAGAGCCGTACCCGTCATAAACAGCATACGCTCTGCATGGTCGGCAATATTGCGTACATTGCCCGTTCGCCTTGCCTCTGGATTTTTAATGTAGTGTGCCTCGTCAACAATGAGCGTTGAAAATCTGAAACTGTCGGCAAGGTCGATAAAGCCTGTTGTTTCGTAAGTCGTAACAGCAACACCGCCGTTTGCAAGCCAGCTTTCAAGTGCCGAATTCCTGTCGTGACCGTGAATTTTAACAACGGACAAGTCGCTTTTTGCGGCAATTTCACGGCACCAGTTCGCAATCACGCTTGCAGGGCAGACAACCATAAAATGAGTTGCACCGCCGTTGCGTAGCGAAACCATAACTGCAATCGCCTGAATGGTCTTGCCGAGTCCCATTTCATCGCCGAGCAAAACTTTTTTCTGATGAAGTGCGTACTTTACGCCTGTTTCCTGATATTTTCTCAGCCCACACTTCAACCCTTCGGGATTAAATTCTTCGCTTTGAATCTCGCCTGCAAGTCCTTTGGGCAAGCCGTAATCGCTGTTGTCATTGCCCAAAACTCCGGGTGCAATGTCCTCAAGAATATTGTAAAAATTGATTGAGTGGTTCTCAAAATCCGTCCATGCATCGTTGTCGGAAATGCGGTTTGCATATTGAGCAATCGAAAGATTTTTGTCGGCAAAAGTGCCGTATTCTGTGCCGATGAGCGATGACAGAAAATTGTACGCATTCTCGGCATTCTGCTTGTTCGCCTTTGATGTGAAAAACCACTTTAAACCGCTTGTGGCAGGGACAATATTTGCCCTTGCCTGATTGACACGGTTCTCGTATGTTGCAAGCAACTGACCGCTCTTTTTTGAAACAGGCATCACAATTCTGTACATCGCAAGCGCCTTTACAATTCTCGTTGTTTCGGCAGTTTTGTTGTCTGTGCTAAGTGACAGTTTTGTGCCGCTCTTGACCTGCTCAATCATTGCGTCAACCGCTTTGCGGATAGTTTGTGCGCCGTCAAAGCTGATTCCGTTAATCATTTCAAGCTGTAAAACAGGCACATTCGCAAGGTCGGCAATCGTGTTGTAGCCGTTATCGTGAAGAAGTTTTACCCTGATTCCCTGCTTGTCACGGTTCAGCTCGTCAACCGAAATATTCGCAAGCGTCTGCATCGCCTTTGCAGTTATGTAGCCGTCAATCGAGTTTTTGACCTCGGCTTTGTATCCCTCAGAAAGCCCAGTTATGTAATGCAACTTGTTAAGATTTTCGCCGTGAACCGCCAAAACCCTCTTAGCATCACCCGATGAAAATGCCCGCCCCATATGATTACTCCTTTATTTTAGTATATGTTTTTCGCTTTTAATACCCACGGACAGGTGAATGAAATTTCCATTTGAACCGCAGGCAAGGGAAAGTTATCTTCCAATAAATCGCATTCACCGCTAAATCCAATTTTGTAACCGTCAGTTATTTCGTACATTTTATTTTCATTCAAGTGCAAAACTTCAGAATCATTTGTGTTCCATAGTGTATTGTTTGACAGCAAAGTTCCGCAAATGTGATAAAATCCGCCGTATGATATAGACTTTTTATTGTTTTCGGAATAATACGGTATTATTTCTGCAGCTTTGGTTATGTCAACACCGATTTTATCGAAGAAATTAAGTACCTCGATAGAAAATTTGTTCGTAGCCTTTTCATAATTACAACAGCCTGAACAGTCGCACCCCTGTGTGATTGTTTCGGCAGTTTCATAAAATTTTTTAGTTTTTTCAACATCAATATCCAATAAATAATTTCCAAACTGAATTTTCATTTTTTCTCCGATATATATCTGATGTGTAATGTTATTTTGTCCTGACCTGTATATTATACTGCATATCGGTGTGAATGACAAATGGTTTCATAAATAGATTGCTTAACTTTTACCACACTTTTGGTTCAAACAGTATTTTAAATTATTGGTAATATTTGTGCATTGAAATTGGTATGATTGTTTAATATAATATAAAAAAGGAGGTGTAGCTATGTACACAATTGAGCATAGATATGCAGTCTCTTTAGAGCGGATAGTTAGTAGATTATTCAATTTTAATTATTGCAATAGGAATGAATGTAATTTAATAAGTGCAGATTATTTTGAGTATTATCCATTAGGTGCCGCGGTAATAGTTGTTTCGTATATTTACGCAAAAGAATTACTTTATGATAAATCACAGTTAGGAACTTTTTCAATAAATATGTGTCAATTTTTAAATATCCTGCAGCAAATAATGCAGACAATGAAATAGAGAATTATATCAGAGATTTGTCAGAAATCGTTGAAAAATATGTATAAGGTCCAAATAAGATCCAAAATTGTAGTGTAAAATTATTTTATTGAGGTGATTAAAATTTTCATAGATACAAATACAAAGGAGTCAACAGAAAAATCAATTTGCCAATATTTTAATGTTGATCCAATCGTTTTACATCAATTGTTTTATAAGATTAGTTTGGGCGAAAAACCAAAATTGAAAGAATACGTCAATTTTATCCAAAAATACAAGAATAACAAAAGAATAGACTATGTGCTTTTCAATCATTTAAGTAGAAGATTGAATTCTTCGAGTGAATATAATGGAGTAGAAAATCTTCGTGAGTTATTGACTACAGAGAATGCAATATCGTGTTTTTTACATGAACATAGTATTAGTTTTGAATTGGTTGATGAACATATAGGAATGAAATATAAAGGGAAAGATATACTGCTTGAAGAGGATTATCGCACAAAAGCTTCACGCCTTAAGGTGCGTTTAGGCTATATAAAAGGATATTTAGATTATTGTGTTAATGGCTTTTTATTTAAAGAGTTTTTGAACGGTAATGACTACTATAGAAGATTGCATGATGCACCTGAATTTATTTCTGATTTAGGATATTATTTTAATGATAAAACTATAGTTGAAGATTATGAAAGAAACAGTCAATTCTATTGTTTTCAATACAATATTCCATTACCGAAAATTCAATTCGATGCGTTGAACATTGATACGAAAATAGTTGAAGATGACAAAGAGGTTATATTATTGATTTTGGTTTTAGATTGGTTATATTTTTCTAATTACAACAATTATTGTGACAATGATAATGTAGTAATTAGATTGTTGGATTCAGATAGAATTGAAGAAAAGTA
>CACXEX010000009.1 GCA_902766775.1 uncultured Ruminococcus sp.
TGAGGATTATATTGTCCTCCGACAGTTGTTTTAAGACAGGTAAATTGATTTGGTTGTTCCATTATGGCACGGAAATCTCCGCCCTTGCTGACTCTTGCAAATTCCCCGTCTGGAACACGGGTTCGGTTTACAATTACCGACGCAACGGCACGCATTCCGTTTTCACCTTCCCCACCTGCCTCACATTTTAAAAGCCTTGCAAGCAATTCTCTTGTACTCAATGCCACCTTTTTCACCAACCGTTATTTTATTCAATGATATTCTATGCACAAAGTAATTTGGTGTTACAAAGGAAAAAGACTTTGCAATGCAAAGTCTTTAAACAAAAATTAATTCTGATTTTTCAAACCTGATATTTTAAGCATTTTGGCCATAAAAATGTGATTGAAAAGTGCGATTACTCTGCCTACACCTAGAACAGAGATTACTGTGCCGATTCCTATACCTATCAGTTTGTGGGCGAAAATAAGGCAGATGACAATTGTAATGCATATGTTTGTGAGGTCAAAGCAGTTTTTCGTAAAACCTACCGACTTTCCGATACAATCGGAAATTGCTTGTACAATGCCGTCACCCGGATTTGGAATAATTCGCATATTAAGCGACATTGCCGCTCCGATTCCTGTAAAGATAATGCCGAGTAAGAGAACTGCAAATTGTGGCAGAATTTCAGTAGGAGTTGGAATTAAATCTGAAAAAAGATTCATAAATCTTGTGAAAACAAGGCTTAATGGGAATTGTAGAACATCGGTCAGAAGTGTGACGGAAAGTTTACTTTTTGTAGGGTTGTTTTCTGACGAACAATTTCTATTTTTTACATAACTAACAGTATGTAAAATAAGCTCTATAACCACGAATATCCCGTAAAGCAGGAATGTCATATTGCCAAAGTTTAGCCCCGTAATTTGTGATGTGCTGTATGAAACCGATATAATCGGAGAAACTCCAAGCCCTGATTTTGTGTTCAGAATAATTCCCAATGCGAGAATCAATAACCCGCAAATGTAAAATACTATTCTGAAAAATATCCCCTTTTTCACTCTGAACATCCCCGTAAATCCTATTCGTTATATGGCTATTGTATCATATTTTCGGTGTGTGTTCAATGTAACAAATATGATTTAAAATGCAAAATAAAAATCCCATTGACCAAAGTCAACAGGATTTCCAGTTTGGCGGAGACGGAGGGATTCGAACCCTCGACCCTCAGGGGGCATCATGATTTCGAGTCATGTCCGTTATGACCACTTCGATACGTCTCCAAACATAATTGGTGATTAACCTTGTTTATTGTACTTGTTTTTTGTACGATTGTCAAGCAAATCACACAATTTTATGACAATGATTTTAATCTACAAAAGCATAACCAAAGTGCCTGCTACTATCATAACAAGACCTATGCTTGATTTTACGGACAGTTTTTCTTTGAAAACTATGTATGAAAAGATTATTGAAACAACGATACTCAACTTATCAATCGGCACAACTGCACTTGCAGGACCGTCTTGCAAAGCTTTGTAGTAACAGAGCCATGAACCGCCTGTTGCAACTCCCGATAGGCAGATGTAGGCAAGTTCGCTTTTAGGTACTTCTTTTACAGTATGCTGTTTTCCTTTTGCAAAACCAAGCAGCCATGCCATTACAAGTACAACACTTGTGCGGATTGCTGTTCCGAGATTTGACTCTACTCCCTCTATGCCGATTTTGCCGAGAATTGATGTGAGGCTTGCAAATACTGCCGAAAGGACTGCATAAATAAGCCAGCCTTTGCCCTTTGATTTTTCTGTATCGGTTTTCTTCTTCTCAATCATCAGAAATGTGCCGAGTGCGATTAAGACGATTGCAACACCTTTTATTGCGGTAATCTGTTCGCCGAGGAAAATGAATGCAAGCAAGATTGTAAGTACAGTTGATGATTTATCTATTGGGACTACTTTGTTGACATCGCCAAGTTGCAATGCTTTAAAATAACAAAGCCACGAGGCTCCTGTTGCAAGCCCGGATAAAACTAAGAACAGCCATGTTGTACCGCTCAAATTGCATATAGTTTTTACTGAACCTGTTATGAGAACCATTAACCATGAGAAAAACAGGACTACAATCGTTCTGATAGCGGTTGCTGTGTCTGAATCGGTTTTTCTTATTCCGCATTTGGCGAGTATTGCTGTTATTCCTGCAAAAAATGCAGAGCCGAACGCAAATAACATCCACATTATAAGACCTTCTATGCTTTTAGGGTATATTTTCCGTTTCTGATTATAACAAAATCTTTTGCCATAAGGTGGTGGAGAATTTGTTTTGATTTCTTATGACTTACTCCGAGAAGTTCTGAGATTTCTTTTGAAGTAACAGTGACGTTATCAGTTATATAGGAAATTACTGTGTCTTGCCGTGCTGATTCATCATCGGGATGTTTTGTATAGGAATCGGAATTATCAGAACTGTCATTGGAAACAAATGAAAGCTTTAGGGTTATGCTTTCAGGTTCAAAATTTTCTTCAATAACAGGAGGCACAAGACCGTGACTTTTCCATACAGAGAATATATTTGACACACCGCAACCGTTATTACTGCCTATTCCTATCAGATTAAACATTCGCATAATTGCAGTATTTCTCGGATCTGAAATACCGCCTGCCCTTGCAGCGTCAAGCTCAACACGAAATCCACCCGGGTTTGATATAGTAATACCTTCGTCTTCGTTGACAATCACGATACCGTTTTCGCCGTAGTAGTCAGCATTAATGAGGCAGTTGGCAAGAGCTTCACGCAAGGCAGTTGTTACGAGATTGATATCAAGTTTTTTATTAGTTGTAAGTTTAATATCCGAGGATATTTTCTCAAATACATTAAAAAAGAAATCGTACAGATTTTCGCAATTCGAGTTTGTGTCGGATGAAATTTTATAATTCTTATTGTTCCGTGAAGATTCCTTGTATTCAAGACAGTACGAGGGGTATTCTCTTTTTATGAATTTAGCTTTGCCAAACATAAGCAGTCCTGCGGCTGTGGGATGAAGCAGAAGGTCTTCCCCTATCCCAGTTGCTCCGATTGTGTGCAAAAACTCTTTGTCGGAAAGGTTTTCAAACCTGTTATTTGGTTTAACGGAGGACATTTTAATTCGATAGCTATGAACTGAATCAAGATTGAGAACAGATGTTGGCAAGTTTTCTATTATATTCATATCCTGTGTCTTGACTTCCGAGTCCCGCACCATCGCATTGATTTGTTCAGGCGTGCAGCGGTAGTCGCCTTCACCGTTTCTTCTGTATGAATTATGAATACTGCCGTCAAGATAAACGGGACGGTCAAATCGTCGTGCTTTTGGTACGGTGATTACCACAATACGTTTTTCCTCTACATTTTGAATATAGACATCTTCGTACGAGAGAATATTTGTGCTTACCTTCTGAATATCGTTTGCTATCTCCCAAAATTCTTCAATAAGTTCATCTGGATCGGGCAGATTTACGGGGTGAAGTGATTTGTCTCTGTATTCTTCCACTCCGAGTAGAATAATGCCACCGAGTGTATTTGCAAAGGATGAATATGTCTCCCAAAGACTTTTTGGTAAGCCTCCTGTTGCCTTTTTTGCCTCAATTCGGTTGTTTTCTCTGTATTTTTCAATGTTGTTAAGGTCAATCATACTCACCCCTCCTTGCATATCGTTTATAAAATAATATTACAGTATAATTTTTGATATGTCAACGAAGAAAAGGAACAACCGTTACAGTTGTTCCTTTTGCATTGAATAATAGAATATTAATTTAATTTCCAGTTACTGCTTTCTGACTGAAGGTTCATCATATGAGCAAATATACCGCCTGCTTTTTTCAGATTTTCAGCTATGCCTTCTTCGGCAACAACACCGTCAGAAAGTACGATGATTTTGTCTGCACCTGCAACCGTTCTCATTCTGTGAGCTATTACTATTACAGTTTTGTTCTTGATAAGTCGTGAAAGTGCAGTTTGAATGAGAGTTTCGTTCTCTACATCAAGCGACGCTGTGGCCTCGTCAAGAAGTATAATCGGAGCATCTTTCAGAAAGGCTCTTGCAATTGAAACACGCTGTCTTTCCCCACCTGACAGCTGACAGCCGTTTTCACCGATATCGGTATTATATCCGTCAGGAAGATTTGAAACAAATTCATCACAATTTGCAAGCTTTGCTGCCAACAACACTTCTTCATCGGTAGCATCTTTTTTGCCTACTCGTATATTTTCCATAATCGTATTGTTGAAGAGCGTTACATCCTGAAAAACAATTGAATAGAGTGACAAAAGGGTTTCAGGTTCAACTTTTGAAATATCCATACCGCCAACGGTAATTTTGCCTTTGTCAGTATCCCAAAATCTTGCTGCAAGTCTTGAAACAGTTGTTTTACCGCCGCCGGAAGGACCAACAAGTGCAGTTACTTCGCCTTGTTTTGCCGTAAATGAAACATTTTTAAGTACGGTTTCGTTGTTGTTATATGAGAATCCGACATTTGAAAATTCTACATCATAACCGTTGTTTGAAAGTGTTGTGACGCCGTTCTGAACATCGTGGTCAAGAATTTCGTTCATTCTTGAGACATTTGTGCTTGTGCTGATGATTGCGGCGAGGTTCTGCAAAGTAGACTGCATAGGGTCATAGAGCCTTGATACAACAAGTAAAAACATAAAGAATGTAAGTACATCAAGCTGACCGTTTATGAGGAGAATTGAACCCACGAGAGCTGTTGTAACAATACCAAGTTTGAGGATAAGACCCGCTGAAACAACAAATGCGGCTGTTCCAAATTCACTGGTGATGGCTCTCTTTTCTACATTGTCAATTTTTTTATCAAGTCCTGCCATATATGCCTGCTCAGCATTGTTGGCTTTTAAGTCCTGTATTGTTTCTATACATTCCTGAATACCGTCTGCACAAGCCATTTTTGCATCCATAGACTTGCGGCTTAAACTCTTCTGAACCTTAGATGAAAGCCCTATTATTGCAAAAGCAACAGGTAGTACCCAAAGAGCCGCAATTGCCATTCGCCAGTCAAAGAAAAACAAAGCAATTGCAATCAATACAGTTGAAATTATTGCTCCGACAAAAGGCGGAATGAAATGAGAAAATGCTGTTTCAAGATATGTACAGTCTGCCATAATTGTACTTGTGAGGTCGGCAAGGTCTTTTTTACCGAAGAATGACAGAGGAATTTTTCTCAGCTTTTCGGCAAGTGTAATTCTTCTTGTGCCTGTTTCCACATAGGTTGCGAGAAAGGTTGAATTATACTGCCAATATGTTACTACAAATATTAAAGCAAGTGCTATGATACAGCCTACAATATAAAACCATATTTTTTCAGTCTTTATTCCACCGTTTAGCAAATCATTTACGAAAAAGTAAAGCAAGCATACAGGAAACATAAATGAAATGTTCTGTACAGCACATGCGATTATACCTTGAATGAGGTCTTTTGCACCTCTTTCAGAAAGAGCAAATTTATGCTGAAGTTTTTTAATCATCATTTACCCTCCTTTGAAACTTTCCAGTTTACAGATGAAACATAGTTTTTCATCATATCCGCATATATTCCGCCCTGCTTAATGAGTTCGTCATTTGTACCGGATTCGGCAATTTTGCCGTTTTGAAGTACATAGATCTTATCGGCGTTTGCAACAGTTGAAAGTCTGTGTGCAATCATAATTACTGTCTTATCTTTTGCGAGTTCATTGATAGCCTGCTGAACTTTTACTTCATTGTCAGGATCGGCAAATGCGGTTGCTTCGTCGAGAATGAGAATAGGAGCATATTTAAGAATTGCTCGCGCTATGCTGATTCTCTGCTGTTCACCGCCGGAAAGATATATTCCGTTTGTACCTATTACTGTATTAATTCCATCAGGAAATTTATTTATAATATCATCACATTGTGCTTTATGAATTGCTGACAGAACCTCTTCCCTTGTTGCATCAGGCTTAGCCATTCTAACATTATCAAGGATTGTTCCCTTTATTAAACGGCTGTTCTGAAATACAAATGATACTGTATTCATCAGTTCTTCTTTGTCAATATTTTTGACATTCACATTTCCGATTAGAACCTCTCCCTCGTCAGCATCAAAAAATCTGCTTATAAGGTTTGCAAGCGTTGTTTTACCGCCGCCTGACGGTCCGACAAATGCAACGGTTTCGTTTGGTTTAATTGAAAGCGAGATATTGTCAATTGCCTTTTTGTTTTCATTATAGCTATATGAAACGGATTTAAGTACAACAGAATTATCGGTTGGTGTTTTTGTATCTGTGCTCTCAAGAGGCTTTAAACCGAGAATAGAATCAATCCTTTTGAGTGAGTCGGTGACGAGCATTGTGTTTTCACTCTGGAACATTATTTTTGTCATAGTGACTGTAAGAACCGGAGTGATGATAATGTAAAACAAAACATTAAGAATCAGGTCGGTTGTTACTCCTCCCGAGGTAAACCATATTCCTGCTATGAGAATAA
>CACXEX010000010.1 GCA_902766775.1 uncultured Ruminococcus sp.
ATGCGCCAGCAGGTAATCAACGAGGGTAAGCCCGAGAAGATTGCTGACAAGATCGTTATGGGTAAGATTGGCAAGTTCTACAAGGAGAATTGTCTCCTCGATCAGGAATTCGTTAAGGACAACAAGATTAACATTAAGCAGTACACACAGAATACTGCTAAGGAACTTGGCGGTTCTATCGAAATCAAGAAGTTCGTTCGTTTTGAAAAGGGCGAAGGCATTGAGAAGCGTCAGGACGACTTTGCTGCAGAAGTTGCAAGCATGGTTAAATAATTGTTTTGACATTCAAAGCATAATAATCAGAGCAGAGATTGAGTTCTCTGCTCTTTTTTTGTCTTAAAATAAAAATACGGAACAGATTTCTGTTCCGTAAAATTTATTTAAAGAATATCCAACTTTCAACCTTATCACCGTCAACCATAAATGCTTTGTTTGCAATTTCTGCAAGCGGTGAATCGCTGTAACTGTCCGAATAAAAATTATCAATTTTCCCGTCAGGAAAAATCTCATAAAACCGTTTTACCTTTTCTTTGCCATGGCAGTTAATGCCTGAATATTTTCCACTGTGCATATCCACCTTTGATGCAATAAGATTTTTTATTTTAAGTCTTTCACAAACGGGTTTCAGCAAAAATTCGGGTGAGGCTGAAATAATAACATCGTCATCTTTCTTTTGCTCAAGATAAAACGGTTTTATATTTCCGATATATTCTTTCCAGAAATCCTTTACATCTCTTTCGGCGTCGCAAAATTCAAGAAATTTGTACATTTTTTCTTTAAAATCAGTTTTTGTGCCTTTTTTGAATACATAGAATTTTAAAAATGCGCCCAAAAGCGATGGGGCAAGAGTAAGTATTTTTTTATGCCTTTTAAGGCAGAATAAATAGAAGTCGGCTGTTGAATCTCCGTAGTAAATCGTCTTGTCAAAATCATAAACATTCATAATATGTGATTTCCTAAATTCTTAAATTAATTTTTTGGGTTTCCGTTGCACTATGATTATAATATGAGTGGAAAAATTTTGCAACCTTTGCCATAAATAATACCTTTTTAGGCGATTATCTAAAGAATATACCGCCATTCTGTTGCTTTTAATGCTGTTTTGTTGTATAATACATTATGTATCATTGTATAAAGGAGAAAATCCGTGTTTGGTTATTTGCAGATTCAAAAAAGTGAACTGCTTGTCCGCGAGGCTGAGGCGTACAAAGCTGTATATTGCGGACTTTGCAGGCAGATGGGCAAGGATTACTCCGTATTTACAAGATTTACACTTAGCTATGACTGCACGTTTTATGCAATGCTTTTGATGTCGCTTAACCGCTCCTGCAAAGGATTTAGGGACGGCAGGTGTACTTGCAATCCTCTCAAAAAATGTAAGTTTGCTACAGATGAGGGCGATGCGTACAGCAAGGCTGCCGCATTTTCAATGATATCGGCTTACTATAAAATTATTGACGATATTCAAGATAGCAAATTTTTTAAAAAGCTTTTATGCAGAATCATAAAGCCGTTCTTTTCTCATCAGAGAAAAAAGGCTGCAAAAAAGTATCCCGATATGGACAAAGCCGTTGCCGATATGATGAAAATGCAGTACGATGCAGAGCACTCTGATAAGCCTTCGGTTGATATGTCGGCTCATCCCACAGCATTAATGCTTGCTACGGTATTGGCGGCAGAGGCTCACGATGAAATTCAGAAAAGAGTTCTTTATGAATTTGGCTATCATCTTGGCAGATGGATTTATCTTGTAGATGCTGCGGATGATATTAAGAAAGATATCGAGTCAAACGGATTCAACCCGTTTGTAAATAAAATAACAGGTGAGGTAAAGTTGGTCGATTTTATTACGGCCGTGCTCAATCAGTCGCTTGCAAGGGCATATGATGCCTACAATCTTATGAACTTTACCGATTTTAAAGGAATTTTAGATAATATGATGCTTTTGGGATTTCCTGCATCACAGAACAGAGTAACAAGCAAACTTGATACGGAGGTCAATAATGAATAATCCATACGAGGTACTCGGTGTGTCTGAAACAGCTACCGATGAAGAAGTAAAAGCAGCTTATAGAAAACTTGCTAAAAAATATCATCCCGATAACTACACCGACAGCCCTCTTGCGGATGTTGCAGAACAGAAGATGAAGGAGATCAATGAAGCATATGATATGATTAATCAGATGCGTCAGAAGGGAAAGGGAACAGGCTCAACAGGCAGTTCCTCTTATAATGCAAACTCTTCAAGTTCACAGTTCTACAATGTCAGAATCTACATTCAGCGTGGCCTTCTTGATCAGGCTGATCAGATTCTTGAAAATACAGCCCAATCAATGAGAACTGCCGAATGGCATTACCTTAAAGGTATGATTGCATATCGCAGAGGTTGGTCTGAACAGGCTTTTTCATATTTCACAACTGCGTGCAATATGGATCCGAACAACACAGAATACCGTGCCGCTCTTAATAATATGCAAAATCAGAGAGCCTACAACTACGGCGGTTATACACAGACAAATCCTAACGCAACAGGCACATCTTTCTGTGATGTATGTGCGGGAATGATGTGTGCCAACTGTCTTTGCGATTGTTGCAGAATGGGATGTTAATATGAAGAACAACGGTATCAAAAAGGGTACAATGCGCATTGCGGTTTGCGGAATTGTTGCGGCTCTTTCACTCGTTTTTATGATGATGACTTCGCTTGTTCCAATCGGAACATACGCGTTGCCTTGCCTTGCAGGAATCCTCATCTCCTGTATAGTTGTTGAATACGGCTACGGCTGGGCAATCGGTGTGTTTTGTGTAACCGCTTTGCTTTCGGTTCTACTTGCCGGCGATAAAGAGGCTGTCATATATTTCATTGCACTTTTTGGTTATTATCCCATTTTAAAAGGTGCTTTTGAATTTAAAATAAAAAATAAGGTAGTTCAATACATACTCAAGTTTGCGGTTTTCAATGCCGCTGCTATCGGTTCGTTTTTTGTCGCAACATGGCTTTTGTCGATTCCAACGGATGACTTTACCGTTTTCGGTTTCTATGTTCCGTGGGCATTTTTGATTGCGGGCAACATTTTCTTTTTGCTTTATGATTATGCGGTTACTGTCTTTGTTATGCAGTATGTTCGCAGATTAAGAGGGAAAATATTCGGAAATTTTCATAAATAATTTTTAAACAGAAGTTTTGAGAAGGTGGACTTAAATGAAAAAACAAAAACTGTTTGTACGCATAGTCTGCATAGTTCTTGTAGCTCTTTTGGCGGTTTCGGTCGGTGCCGTTGCAATAACTGCATTTTCGGCTAATGCGGCACAAACAACAGAAGAAGTTTCAGCAAGCATTACTAAAGGTGCGTCAGGCTACATAAATGCCTCTGACGTAAACCTCAGAAGCGGAGCCGGCACAAATTATTCGGTTGTCACCTGTATGGCAAAGAACACAAAGTTTACTTTTGTTGACGGCAAGCTTTACAACTCAAAGTGGTATAAAATTAAGCTTACATCGAATTCAAAGACAGGATATGTAACAAAGGAATATGTTGCAGTAAGTTCTTCAACAACCACTTCAAGCGTAACAGGCTATGTTTCTGATGATTATGTAAATCTCAGAAGCGGTGCAGGTACAAATTATTCTGTTGTTGATTGTCTTAGAAAGAATACTAAAATTTCATTTGTAAGCACATCTCTTTACAATTCGGCTTGGTATAAGATCAAGGTTAATTCAACATCAAAGACCGGCTACATAAAGAAAGATTATGTAAAGATGGACGGTTCTACCCAGCCTACAACAAAGGCTACTACGCCTGCAACTCAACCTACCACATCTTCGTCGGTGGTAAGCGGTCATGTGACTGATGACTATGTAAATCTCAGAAGCGGTGCTGGCACAAGCTATTCTGTTGTTGAATGTATGAGATTAAACACAAAGTTTACGTTTGTCAGCACAAAACTCTATAATAGCGATTGGTATAATGTCAAGCTTACATCAAATTCAAAGACAGGTTATGTAAGGAAGGATTTTGTCGCTAAGGACGGTCAGACCCAACCTACAACACAGCCCACTACAAAACCTTCGACAGGTTCTTCTGTAAAACTTTCTGTAACAAGCAAGTCAATTTTTACAGGCAACAGATTTGCGATTACTGCAACCTCGTCCGGAAGTGTTTCGTGGTCAAGTTCTAACACAGGCGTTGCAACTGTTGACTCTCGTGGTGTTGTAACTGCCAAGAACGCAGGTTCTGCTACAATTACTGCAAAGAGCGGTTCACATTCTGCAACCTGTAAAATTACAGTAAGATCGGGTTCATCGGTTAATATTTCAAACAGCAATATAAACCTTCCATGGCAGAAGTCAATGCTTTTGAAATCAAGCACAAGCGGTGTAACATGGTCAAGCTCAAATACTAAGATTGCAACAGTTAAAAACGGTGTTGTTGACACAGTAGGCAAGGGCTATGTAACAATTACAGCATCAACATCTTACGGTGCGGCAACTTGTCTTATCCACGTTACTCCGAGAGAAAGTGTGCGTTTCTGTTATGCGTCACCAAACTCTGCTCCGCTCAATTCAACTGTCAGCTTTAAGGCTATTACCGATACTGACAGAGTAGGTGTATATTTTGTAGTTACAAACGGCTCAACCTCTTATAAGGTAACTGCAACAAACAAGGTAAAAGACGGCAACACATATATTTGGACAGGAAAACAGAAACTTTCCAAATCTGGAAAGTGGTCTGTAAAGGCATATTCAAAGTTCAAAACAGAATCACAGTATTACACAACAGCAGGCGGCGGTGAGGGTGAAGTTTTTGTAACTTCAACAACCGATAAAACAACAACAGCCTGCTCAGAACGCAGAGCAAGCGACGAGGTAATCAAGCTTATTGCTAATTATGAGGGATTTCTCTCAAAGGTAACCGCTGACAGCATTACATCTGACCCGACACTCGGTTATGGTAAGGTCGTAATATCCGGCGAACATTTTTACAATAACATAACCTCAAATCAAGCCTATGCTTATCTTTGTCAGACTGTAAACAAGGGAGGATATACTACCACAACTAATTCCTACCTTGTCAATAATGGTATTAAGTTCAATCAACAACAGTTCGACGCTCTCGTTTGCTTCGCCTACAATGTAGGTAGCGGTGTCTTCTATAATGACTCTGAACTTCAGTCGGTTCTCTTAAACACAGGTTCAAGCGGAACAATCAAGGCAGGTGCGTCTGGTACCGTCAGCGCTTCAGATGTGAACCTCAGAAGCGGTGCGGGAACAAATTATTCGGTCGTTACCCGTATGAACAGCGGAACAAAGCTTACCTTTGTTGACGGCAAGCTTTATAACACAAACTGGTATAAAGTTAAACTTTCAAACGGTACAACGGGATATATCCACAAGGATTATGTTTCTGTTTCCGGTGGTTCAAGAGATTTGAAATATGTAAATAAGCAGGATCTTATTGACGCACTCTTACAGTATCATCATGCGGCAGGTTCTTGCTATTGGGGACTTTTGTACAGGAGAATTGATGAGGTTGAAACATTCCTTTACGGTGACTATGACCGTGACGGGCAGTACAATTATAACCACTTCCACTTCACTTGTTATTCCAACCCAAGTTTCTATATTTGATATTATTTTTGCAAAGAAGGTCTTACAATGAAAAAAATAGGTTTCATAGGTGCAGGTAATATGGCAACTGCCATTATTAAAGGTCTTATGGCTCAGAATGACGGCAATGCTGATTTCATCAATGTTTTTGATGTCAGCGAAGAAAAGTGTGCCGCTATGAAAAATATGGGTGCAAATGTGATGACGTCTGCAGATGAAGTTGCAAAGAACAGCTCAATTATAGTTCTTGCAGTTAAACCGCAGAATTATCCCGAGGTTCTTGACTCACTCAAAAACAGCATTACAACAGACAAAACTGTTGTTTCAATTGCAGCAGGCATTTCAATTGCATATGTAAGAAAAGGACTTTCGTGTGATTGTCCCGTTGTAAGAGTAATGCCGAACACTCCGCTTTTGCTCAAAAAAGGCGCAACAGCCCTTTGTCCGTCCGAGAATATAAGTGACGAGGACAAAACAATTGTTTATAATATGTTCGCCGGCAGTGGTGTTTGCGAATACATTGAAGAAAGTCATATGAATGAAATTATTGCAGTAAACGGCAGTAGCCCTGCATATATCTATCTTTTTGCAAAGGCTATGGCTGACTATGCAAAGAATTGCGGAATCGACTATGACAAGGCTATGAACCTTGTTTGTGCAACTCTTGAGGGTTCAGCCGCAATGCTTCGTGACAGCGGTGAGCCGGTTGAAACACTCATAGACAGAGTTTGTTCAAAGGGTGGCACAACAATCGCCGCGATGGACAAGCTTAAAGAACACGGTTTCTACGAGGCTGTTCTTGACGGTATGGACGCTTGCACAAAGAGGGCAGAGGAGCTTGGTAAATAATTTTGCCTTAACATAAAACGAATACATTCCTCATATATTTTAACGGACAACCAATGAGAGGAATGTATTTTATGAAAAGCATTGTATTTTCTTTTAAAAAGCGCTATCTTTTCCGTAGACCAAAGGGAATTTCACCGTCTGATGTAAGATATTTCATAAGACGATATTCTGTGGCACTTATCTTTGTTTCGGCGTTTCTTGCAGGACTTGTTTTCGGTTCAATTTATGCATCAAAGGCCGATAAACAAATGCTTGATTCCCTTGATTTTCTTTTTACAACAAATCTTGATGCAAGGCTCGGCCAGAATGCCGTCAGCACATTTTGTGCTTGCTTTGCATCTGATTTTATGTTTCTTACTGTGGTGTTCCTTTTCGGGCTTGCACCGTGGGGAATACCATTTTTGCCGCTTGTTTCAGCCTTCAAAGGTTTTGGAACAGGACTTACTGCGGCATATCTTATTATTACATATTCACTTAAAGGAGCAGGTTTTTATCTGCTCGTTGTGTTGCCGGGAACATTTTTGTTTTGCCTGGCACTTGTAAAGCTGTCAACATATGCTTTTGAAATTTCAAAACAGATGTTTTTCAGCCTGATCGGTCACCCTCATCAAAACAATTCTCTGAAAAATGAGGTGATTGACTTTTGTTCCCGTTCAATTTCGGCACTTATAATGACATTTTGTGCCGCATTGCTTGACACTGCGTTGTGGTGTTTGTTTTCGGGTGCATTCAATTTTTGATTTTGGAGGTTGCTATGGCATCAGAGAAGAACGCTGTAGCTTTGACAGGATTTTTCTCGTCATTGTTTCACAATTTACCACGACTTTTGCTTACGAATTTGCTTTTTGCATTGCCGTTTGCCGTAACATTCGGAATTTTTTTTCTGATTAATACCTTAACAGGTCTTAATTCAATGTTTATATATTTTCTTACGGTAATTCCGCTTTTTCCTTTTTATGCCGGTGTGACTCAGGTTACCGCCCATATGGTAAGAGGAGAAGAAAATGTTAATGTTTTATCTAATTTTATCGGCGGAATAAAGGAAAACTGGCTTAGATTTCTTGTACACGGTGTTGTAATGTACGCTGCTGTTTTTATCAGCTACTATTCAATTGTGCTTTATCTGGGCCTTGGTGCAAAAAACGGAATGTTCTATGTGCCGCTCGCCCTCTGTATTTTAATCTCAATTTTCTTTCTGTTTATGTTTTTTTACGTTCCGCCTATGACGGTTACTTTTGATATTAAAATGAAAGATATTTACAGAAACAGCGCACTTATGACATTCGGTGAGCTTAAGCATAATCTGTTTGCAGTTTTCGGAATACTTATTTTATTCCTTGTTTGTGCAACAGTGCTTATGTGTAGTTTTACTCCTGTATTGCTTATTATTTTTACAATCCTTCTTGCATTGTTCATTGTTCCGTCAATTTTATCGTTTATAATTAATTCAGCAATTTACAAGAATATGTATTCGATGATTGTTGACAAGGATTCAAAAAGCAAGACAATTGACAAAAAGATGGAGAACAGACGAAAGGGTCAGTTCTACGATGATGAGGAAGAGCCTGTTATCGAAGATTTTTCAGATCTTGAAATTGACGAATCAGCTGACGGTGATGAATTTATTTTCTATCACGGAAAAATGATGAAACGAAGCTATCTTTTAAAGCTAAAGAAAGAGGCTGAAGAAAGGAAGAACGCAAAATGAGCGGAAGACATGCAGTCAAAAGTTCAAAAAAACCATTGATAATAGTTATTTGTGCAGTTGTTTTAGTTGCAATAATTGTAGCGGCGATTATTTTGTTTATGAATCTTTCTGGAAAAAATAACAATTCCGCAACAACCGTACCTACTACGGCTACTTCTACAACCGCTAATAATACAGACCCAGCACAGAATGTTTCCACTTCTGCGTCAGAAACTACACAGCCTTCAAGTGAATCAAGCGAAGTATCACAGGAGCCGACAGAGCAGGGTTACACATCTGAATCATCATCAGATGACGGTAATATTGTAGTTCCGACAATTAGCGGTGAAGAGCAAAAGCCAAAGTTCAGTGCAACACTTATCCCGTATTATGCAAAGGACGAAAATACTTCGGCGGAATATTCTTTAAAAGACCTTTTCGGTTCTGCTTATTCCGGCGGCGGTCTTACCTTTAATGAAGATGGAACATTTATTGACGGTATAACGAGTTCGTCAGTCAACTCCGGTGCATATATTGTCGAAGGTGATTCGGTTGTTATAACATATTCAAATGATAAAAATGTTATCGCTACCGTAACAGAATGGAACGGCGATGTTCCTTCAGAAATTACCGTGAACTACGGCGGTATTGTTGTATCTTTCAAATAAACTATCGGTGATAAAATGAGTAAAAAATCTGTTAAAAAACCTGATTATGCAAAATTTGAGGCTAATAGGGCTGTAAAAAAGAAAAATAAGAAAAAGAAAACAGCAGCAATCGTTTCTTCGGTTATTGCCGCCTGTGTATTTGCCGTTATAGCTATTGTGGCGGTTAATGTGCTTTCTCGGTCAGATACTGCTGAACTCACTTCTTCGGCGTGGGCACCTGAGGGCGCAAAAAATGCGAGCGGTGATGAAGTGAAAATGAGCGAGGTTTACAACACAAATTATAGTTCATATCAGGGCTCTATGTCATTTTCCGATGACAATACATTTTCTCTTTGGCTTTCACCGGGTGATCCGGAGGATGGCACGCATAGCGGAAAGTACACTTTGTCTGATTCAAATAAAATTAATTTATCTTTTGATGACGGTACCGATACAACCGCAACATTAAAAAAGAAAAACGGAAAGATTTCTGCGATTATTCTTAATTACAATGATTACAAAGTAACTTTTGTTAAGCAGTAAATGTTTTCATAAAGAAAAGATATACGGTAAGTTAAAACTTCCGTATATCTTTTTTCTTTACCTATATCCCATCAAACAGGCTCAATTGTTGGCTTTTGCTCTCAAATTTATGCAGATACGAAAACACATTTTCAACTCCGAACATAATTCCGTGCTTTCTGCAAACTTCTGAAATTCTATTCATTAGAGTATTATTGTTTCTGCTCGTAAGCTGATATGAATTTCCGTATGTATAAATGTATTGTTCTTCCATATTAGGAAAGTGTTTGTCAAGCTGACTGTAAAAATACTCTCTGTCGCCGTCACGCAGAGTAAGCCCTATGCCAAAACAGATTATTCCACGAACCTTTGCGTCAATACAATACCCCAAAAGCCCGTCAATGTTTTCTTTTGTATCATTTATAAACGGTAAAAACGGAGAAAACCACACAACACTCGGAATACCGTTTTCGTGAAATGCTTTGAGAGTTTCAAACCTTTCTCTTGTGGCAGAAACGTTTGGTTCAATTATCCTGAAAAGGTTTTCGTCTGCTGTTGTAAGCGTCATCTGCAACACAGCCTTGCTTTTATCGTTTATACTCTTAAACAGGTCAATATCCCTCATAACAGATGCCGACTTTGTATGTACGGTTACACCGAATTCGTAACGATTTATTATTTCAAGACATTTTCGTGTCAGTTTAAGCTCTTTTTCAAGCGGAATATACGGGTCGCTCATTGCACCCGTCCCAATCATACACTTTCTGCGCTTTCTTTTTAAAGCGTTTTCAAGCAATTCCGGGGCATTTTCCTTCACCTCAATATCTTCAAATCGGTGATTCATCTGATAACATTTACTGCGTGCATCGCAGTAAATGCACCCGTGTTGGCATCCTCTGTAAATGTTCATACCGTTTGTGGCAGACAAAATTCCTTTTGCTTTGACTTTATGCATATAACCCCCACTTATTGTTTGGCATCGACAAACCACCTGTTTTCTTCCAAAAACAGATATCGTTCTTTGCCGAGAATATGACAGGTGTAGCGTATTCCCGCACCGCCCGCTTTGAGAGATGCTGCATACCGCACATCGGAAATTTTGTCAATGCGGTACCTTCTGCCGTCATCCCACACAATATATTCGGGAATAAGATCTCCGTCACAATCAAATGTGGCAGTAACTTTAACATACTTTTTCATTGCTCGTTACCTCTCTTTGAACGGGAGCAACGCTCCTGTTTTACTGATAAAAAATAATGGCATCTGCATTATGCTTATAGATATCCGATAGGGTGAATTGTATGATCCTCTTTCGGATTGAAATCCGAAAGCTCCTTATCATCAAGCAAAACTGCGGGACGAACAGCATAATTGCCAAACCGTTTTTTTAGCATATCAAGCGTTTTGTCAAGCCTTTCATTCTGAATAAGTCGCTTTTCATCACGCAAAAGGCTCATTTGGTGCGGCTGATCATCGTGAATAAAATCCGTAACGCTTACTCCGATACTCCTCAGAGGCTTTTCCATTTTATAGCTTTTCTTGAAAAGTTCAATAGCCGCATTTGTGATATCCTTTGTAAGATTTGTATGACTTTCCATTGTATGTTGTCGGTTAAATGACATCAGCTCGTTGTCACGAATTGTAATACAAACAGTTTTTGCCATAAATCCCTGTTCACGCATTCTTCTGCACACGCTGTCGCACAAAACGAACATAACTTGTTTTACATCGTCAAAGGTCACCATGTCTTTCGGAGTTGTGGTTGAGTTACCGATTGACTTTACCTCGCTGTTTTCGTTCATATGGGCAACAGGGGAAGAGTCGTATCCGTTTGCAAAGCCGTAAATTAGGTCGCCCCATTTTCCAAGATATGACCGCAACAGTGTAACATCTGCGGTTGCAATATCTCCAATCGTATAAATGCCGATAGATTCAAGCTTTCTGCCCGTTGCTCTGCCAACATACAAAAGGTCTTTTGCAGGGCTGTTCCACACAATATCTCTGTAATTTCCCCGCGTGATTTCCGTTATAGCATTAGGCTTTTTATAGTCACTTCCAAATTTAGCAAAAATTTTATTAAAGCTGACTCCGATGCTTACGGTTATTCCAAGTTCCTGTTTTATGCGGCGATTAATTTCGAGTGCAATTTCTTTGCCGCTCATATTCTTATTGTCGGTAACATCAAGCCATGCCTCGTCAAGTCCGAACGGCTCGATTTTGTCGGTGTATTCGCTGTACATTCTCCTTGCCATTTTTGAAAATCGCTTGTACAAATCAAAGTGGGGAGGAACGGTTATGAGGTCGGGACATTTCTGTTTTGCCTGCCAGATTGCCTCGCCCGTTTTTACATTGTACTTCTTCGCAATTTCATTTTTTGCAAGAATAATTCCGTGCCGATTTTCCGCATCACCGCTTACGGCAACAGGTTTGTTCCTGATTTCCGGGTGATGCAGACACTCAACGCTCGCATAAAATCCGTTGCAGTCGCTGTGAAGAATAACCCTGTCTTTTTTATATTTGTTTTTATCAACAACACAATTAATATTCACAACGCACCACCTCGAACATTTGTTTTATTTAATTATAGAACACTTGTTCTACAAAGTCAAGTGAAAGCTGAATTTGAATAGTGAAGAATAAGAACATATTTTTAATAGATAAAATAGCGTTGTGAATTTGCATAATTATTTATAATTCTGTTGACATATATCGTTTTAAGTGCTAATATATAGATATATAAGTAGTATTCTATTTATAATTTATTTAGTGGGGGGATAAATGTGAGTAAGAAAATAAAAACTGCGGTATCTATGCTTTTATCTGTTTTGCTGATTGCTTAAACAGAAGTTTTGGTTAGTGCCGAATCGGAAGATTTTGATAGCGGCTATGTTCCTGATACTTCTGAGCATTTGGAAGTACCATTTGATTATAATGAAGTTTCTTTATCTTCAAAATATGATCCAAGAGAAACCAACCGATTAACAGATATAAGAAATCAAAGTTCTCTTAGTCTTTGTTGGA
>CACXEX010000011.1 GCA_902766775.1 uncultured Ruminococcus sp.
CAAAAACTGCCCTTTTACTCCAATGTATATTTATTTTCGACTTTAAATATTATAGAATACTAAAAAAAGAACATAGCTGAGAGTTCTTTCCAATTTAACAGTAAGTGCATAATTTGACAAGCATTTAACTTAACCGTCCTTGTTTTGATCTGACAGAGCAAGGGCGGCGCTTTTTCTTTGTCAATTTTTTGGTTGACTGTGCATTTGCTTGTAACGGCGGTCAGTAACCGTTACTTGTTTTGTGTGCAAACTAAAACAAGTAAGTCACCCTATAATAAAATAACAGCGGACATTCCATCAGTTTGGATTGTCCGCTGCCTTTTATTGTGACTGGATTTTTAAATTATCAATCAAAGAAGCCAAGACCTCTTAATGCATTGATGAATCGTTTCATATAGTCAAGCGAGGTAACTGGCCATACAAATCCCATTCTGTAAAGAACCTGCATTGTGTATGCGTTGCTCTTGCCGACTGTAAATGTCTTTTGACCGTGAGCCATATTCTGATATGCAATCATACTTGACAAGATTTTCGCCTTTTCGGGATCTTGTTCGGCTCTGTCAAGTGCAATCATATATTCCTCATACTCCGCACCCTCCGAGTGAAGTCCGATTTTGTTCATCTCGGTGTAGAGGTCGCCCATAATGAGCGTATGGTTGTTGAACGGGTGAAATACCGTGCAGTCTTTCGGAGTTTGTGCAAGCAGAAGAATTGCCTTTGCCACAAAATCAATCGGTGAAAGCTCAAACGGCATTTCCATAGCCTCATACGGATATTTGCCGATAAGGAGCGTAGATTTGAGTCTGCCCATAAATGTGTTGGTGGTGAAGTTAATCTGATATTCACCGTCGCTGTTTCTTGCGGCAAGTGTGCCTACACGCATAATTTTTGCGTTAAAGCCCTTAGAAACTTCCTCAAGAATTGCCCTTTCTGCAAGGAACTTTGACAGTGTGTACTTTGAACCCTCGTGCTGACCGAAGTAAAGCTGATTTTCTTTGAGCTTGTCAACAGGTCCTGGTTCACCAACAAACATACCGCCGACACTCATTGTTGACACATGAACAAGTCTTGCACCTGCCTTTTTGCAGAAGTCAAGCACATTGAGCGTACCGTAGAGGTTTACATCTTCAATGTCAGTACCCTTTGAGAAGTGCTTAACATTTGCGGCACAGTTGATGACCGTGTCAATGCCTTTGTCAAGGAACTTGTCAAATGATTCACGGTTTGTAACATCACCGCTGATAACAACAACTCTGTCGGGATATCTCTCTTTCAGGCTTTCTTCAAAGTAGTAATAGTAGATTGAGTTCATTCTGTTTTCGGCAGGATTGTTGTTCTTGTCACGAATCATACAGTAAACCTTGCCATTGTACTTGTGAAGAAGTTCGTAGAGAATGTGTACTCCGAGGAAACCTGCCGGGCCTGTCAGAAGAACATTTCCGAGCTTTTGAAGTTCGCCGTTTTTGAATGTGTCAATATTATTCTTTTCAAGAACTTTATTGACGTTTGTATAATCGTAGTCCGAAAGATTTTCAAGGTCGTTTTCTTCCTCGGAATCTTCCTTGCTTACAAATTTTGCAAGAGTCTGCGGCGTTGGATTTGCAAAAATGTCGCTGTATGCAACCTCAATGTTTTTCTTTGATGCGGAAATTACAATTCGTGTTGCAGTAAGCGATGTACCGCCGAGGTCAAAGAAGTTATCGTCTGCAAAAACGTTGTCAAGTTCAAGAATTTCTGCAAAGATGTCGCAGAATGTTTTTTCAAGTTCATTCTTCGGCAGCTGACCGTTTTCGGATTTACTGCTCTTCGGTTCGGGAAGAACCTTTGTGTTGACCTTGCCGTTTGGTGTGAGCGGCATTTCGTCAAGCTGAACATACGCACTAGGAACCATATAATCTGTGAGAGTTTTTGCAAGCTCTGATTTGATTTCATCGGGATCAAGCTGTCTGTCGGCTGTGTAGTAAACGCAGATTGCGTCAGCCTTGCCGACCTTTCTGATGAGAGCAATTCCGCTCTTGATGCCGTCAATTGCGGTCAGACACTTTTCAATTTCACCGAGTTCGATTCTCAAACCTCTCAGCTTAACCTGATTGTCGGTTCTGCCAAGGATAATAACATCGCCGTCTGTTGTCCATTTTGCGTAGTCGCCCGAACGATATGTGCGTTCGCCGTTAAATTCAATGAATGCCTTTGCAGTCTGTTCGGGAAGTTTGTTGTAGCCGAGTGCAACGCCATATCCCTGAATGAGGAGTTCACCCACAACTCCGATTGGAAGGAGGTTGTTGTCTGCGTCAACAATATATTCCGTGTAGTTGCGTAACGGCTTGCCGATTGAAATTTCGTCCGCATTTGTAAGATTCTTTGCGTTTGAAGAAACCGTGATTTCAGTCGGACCGTAGGTGTTGATAATTGTTGCGTTTGTCTTTTCACGCAATACCTTTAAAAGCTTGTCGGGATATTTTTCACCGCCGGAGAGAATAACCTTGCAGTTTGCCATTGCCTCGGCAAACTCGTCAAGCTCCATATACTGCAAAAGTCTTGACGGGGTAGAGTTGAACGCATCAACATTGTTTTCTTTGAAGAATTTTGCAAGTGACATCGGATTTACCGTCTGTTCATCGCTTGCAAAAACGAGTGTAAGACCGTTACAGAGTGACAGCATAGTTTCCTTGAGTGACATATCAAAGCTGATTGTAGTTACAGAACCGTAAGCGTGGCAGTTGTCAACAACCTCTTTGACCTGAATGTTAGCGTCGCTGTATGCAAGGTAGTTTGCAATGCCTATGTGGCGGAGCATAACGCCCTTTGGCTTGCCTGTTGAACCCGAGGTGTAGATGAGGTACGCAAGGTCGTCCGGCTGTACATCAACATTCGGATTTTCATCATCATTGCCCGAAAGAAGTTCGGAAACATCAACCGTGCGGTCATATTCGCCAAGCAGTTCGCCCTCTGTGATTACAAAGTCTGCGTCGCTGTCCTCAATGATACTGTCAATTCGCTCCTTCGGATAGTCGGGACAGGACGGAATAAACGCACCGCCTGCCTTGAGAATACCGAGAAGTGATGTGAAGAATTTTGAAGTTCTTTCAAGCAAAATGAGAACTTTTCCGCCCTTTTCAAGACCTTTTTCAATGAGAGAGTTTGCCGTGATATTTGCAAGACGGTCAAGCTCTTTGTAGGTCAGTTTGCCGTCACAAGCTGAAAGCGCAATTCTTTCGGGAGTTTTTGCAACCTGTTCCTCAAACATTTTGTGAAGAATCTTTGTTTTAACAGGTGCAATTTCGGTTGACTTAAAGCTATCGAGTTGTGCAAGTGCGGCATCGTCAAGAAGTGAAACCTTTCTGATTTTGCCGTTTGGATTTTCAATAATATGTTCAACAGCGCAGAGGACAGAATTTGCAAGCGTTTTCATAAGTTCGCCGCTGTAAAGTGCGTCATTGTACTGAACCACAACGCTCGGCTTGCCTTCGTAATCCTCAATGTGAATGGCTGTTTTGAACTTTGCCGTGTTCATTTCAAGGTAATCGCGGTCAACAGCCTTGCCGTCAATTTCAAGATTATCAACAACACCAAGCTGATATTCGTACATAATGTTCGGTGCATAGCCGTATTTTGCACAAAGCTGTGCATAGGGATAAATTTCGTTTTCAATTGAGTCCGTGAAAACAGCCTTGCTCTTTTCAACAAATTCAAGTGAAGTGATGTCCTCAACCTCAATGCCGAGTGCGAGAGTCTTTACAAACATACCAAAGCAGTTTGTAAGTCGCATATCACTTCTGCCGTTGCTGATTGTGCTGATGTAAACATTTCTGTTGTTCACAAATCTTGAAACGGCATAGAATGTGCCTGCAAGGAAAAGGTGAGCGGGAGTGATTCCGTGCTGTGAACAGAAGTTTTCAACCTTTGCCATATCAACGGGAACTGCCTGTGAGGCAAGGTTTCCGTCCTCTGCGTGACCTCTTAGGTCTGCCGTAATTTCACTTGCAGACTCAAAATTCTTCATCATATTGTCAAAGAATTTTTCTGCATTTTTGAATTCGTCACCGTTTTCAGCCTTGATTTCATCTTCTACATAATCAAAGTAGGTGTAGTTTTCAGGCTCAATGCTGCCGCCCTCATACAGCGTTTTAAGCTGTTCAAAGAAAAGCGCAACAGACGCACCGTCAAAGATGAGGTGGTGAAAGTCCGAAAGCATATAAACTGCCTTTTCGGTTTCAACAACCGAGGTTTTGAACAGCGGTGATTTCATAAGATTGTGAGGCCTTACAAAATCTTTTTTATATGTTTCAAGCTGTTCTTCCGTGAGTCTTTCTACGGGAACAGTCGGTTCTGCAGAGTCAACATAGGTCTGCTCAATCTCATCGCTTTCAAGTGAAAGGTGAGTCATAATATATGGATGAGCCTTGATTACCTTTACAACGCAGTCGGCAAGCTTTTGTGCATCGACTGATTTTGAAAATGTGAGGATTGACGGAATATTGTAAAGTGTGCTGTACGGATTTTTCATACAGTCAAGGTACACACCGAGCTGAGTTTTTGAGAGTGGATAGAGAGTCTTGTGTTCTTTCTTTTCCTTCTTTTCTGCAGTCTGAGGTTTTGCCGCACCGCTGAACATAAACTCCTGAAGTTCGTCCTCAATTGAAAGAACCGAACAGCCCTTCATCATCTTTTTAACCTGAGCCTCAAAGCCGAATGCCTTGTTGAGTTCAACAGCAAGCTTGATAACCGAAAGTGAAGTCATTCCTGCATTGATGAGATTTTCGGAAATATCAAAATCGTTGTGACCGATGATTTTTTCTACAATCTCGGATATTTTCTTTTCAAGAAATGTGAGTTCTCTCGGAGCAGAATTTTTCTTTTTGGAGGAGTCTGCCTTGATTTCAGGAAGTTTGCGTTTGTCAACCTTGCCGTTTACATTGAGCGGAATTTTGTCAATCTGCATTGTTGCTGCAGGAACCATATACGGCGGTTTGTGTTCAAGAATAAATTCGTTGAGTTTCTGAATGTCAATTTTTCTGTCGGCAACAATGTATGCGTTAATGCACTGTCCGCCGCCTTCAAGTTTCTTTGCAATTACGGCTGTGTTTGTAATGCCGTCATATTTGCGGATAATTTTGTCAACCTCGGAAAGCTCTATGCGGAATCCTCTGATTTTAACCTGACCGTCATTTCGTCCGATAAAGTCAACTTTGCCGTCATCTGTAAAACGGACAATGTCGCCTGTGTGATAAAGTCTTTCGTAGCCTTTTTCGTTGCAATACGGATTCTTTTCATACGCTTTTGCAGTCTGTTCGGGACGGTTGAGATAACCTCTTGAAACCTGCTGACCTGAGGCGCAGAGTTCACCTAAAGCGCCCGTGGGAAGTCGTCTGCCGTATTTGTCAATTACATAAAGTTTGATGTTGTCAAGAGCCTTGCCGACAGGAATTCTGTGGTAGAGTTTGTCAACAGGCTGTGTGGTGATGTAAACGGTACATTCTGTCGGACCATAGCCGTTGATAAGTTCAAAATTCTTCGGTGGTTCAAGCGGTACAAGTCGTTCACCGCCTGTAAGAAGATATTTGAGTGAGTGGTTGTCAATCTCGGTTGCAAACTGTCTTGCAACCTGTGTTGTCATAAATGCGTGAGTAATTTTGTTTTCTTCAAAATATCTGTTCAGCTTTACAAGGTCAAGTCTGATGTCCTCTTCAATAATATGAAGTTCAGCACCGCCGATGAGTGCAGGGTACATTTCGGAAAGGCAGGCGTCAAAGCCGTAGCTTGCATATGCCGAAATAACGCTGTGTTCGCCGATACCAAAGTTTCTGGTGTGGAAATCGCAGAATGAGCGTACATTTTTGTGCTCAAGCATTGCGCCCTTTGGAGTGCCTGTTGAACCGGATGTATAGATAAGAATAAACAAATCATCGGGTGACGGCTTTGTAAGCACTGCGTCCGATTTTGGCAGATTTGGAATATCCTTTGTAAAAAGAATATCGCCGTTATAATCGGGCAAAAGTTCAAGCAGATTTTCGTCTGCAATGAGGAGTTTTGCGTTTGCATCCTTAATCATAAATTGCAGTCTTTCGGGCGGATATGACGGGTCAAGCGGTTGATATGCCGCACCCGATTTCAGCACACCGATTGACGCAATCGGCATATATTCACATCTTGGAATGAGAATTGAAACAACTTCTTCTTTGCCTATGCCCTTTGAGTGAACATAGCCTGCAATTCGGTCTGTAATCTCGTCAATTTCGGAATAAGTAAACTTCTTTTCTTTATATACAACCGCCGTTTTATCGGGAGTTTTCTTGCACTGCTCCTCAAACAAATCAACAACAGTTTTGCTGTCATCAAACGGAAAATCCGTTTTGTTAAAGTTTTCAAGCTCTGCAAGCTGATTTTTATTTACAAGCTCAACTTCGCAGAGTTTTGATTTTGCAAGGAACTGCTCAACAATATTTATAAAACTGTCTGCAAATGAACGAATTGTTTCCTCTTTAAACAAATCGTTTCTGTATTCAAAACGCAAATCAAAATTTGTTTCTGATTCAAATACCATAACATTAAGTTTTGAAATGGCACTTTTTAACGGAACAAGCTTTAACTTGAGCGTCTGACCGCCGATTTTAAATGTGTTGAATATGTCAGCCTGATAAGCCATCATTATGTCAGCAGAGAGGTCATAGTCGGGTGCAAGTTTCATAAACGGATACCAGTCGTTTGCAACTGTTTCCTTTATGCTTTTACGAACTTTTTTAAGATAGTCCGAAACCGTGTCTTCTTCATCAATATTTGCATAAATCGGAAGTGTGCGAACCATCATTCCAACAGTGTTTTTAAGTCGCTTGTCAAATCTTCCGTGAGTAACAGTGCACACGGTTGTTTCACTCTGATTTGTAAACTTTGAAACCGCGTATTCATATGCACCGAGAAAAACTGTGTATGGTGTGATTTGGTTTGCTAAAGCAAAATTGCGAACATCTTCAACGGAAAATTTACCGTCTGTGGATAATTCAAAAGAACCGTTCGGTTTGTCCTCAACTTCAGGATCTTCGGCAAAATCTTCTGTGATTTCCGTTTTTGATTCAACAGCCGAAAAGATGTTATCGTAATATTCTTTTGACTTTTTGTAATCTTCGGTTTCTTCAAGCTTTTCCTCAAAAACAGAGAGGTTAAGCTGAGAAAATTTTTCGGGTTCAAGTTCCTTTCCGTCATATGCAAGTGCAATGTCATTGCAGATAACCGAAACAGATGTGCCGTCAGAAATGATGTGGTGCAAGTCCATTGCAAACATAGATTTTTCACCGCATTCAAAAATTGCAAATCTGAACAGAACATCTTTTTCAAGGTCAAACGGCTTGACAAAATCTTTGCCTGCCTGTTCAAGATTATCAACATTGATAACAGGAATGTCAAAATCAACGCTGTCACGAAGTTTCATCATCGGACTTCCTGTTGAATTGTCGATGAAAATTTTCATAACAGGGTGATTGTCAACGGCTTTTTTTACAGCCTCTTTTAATCTGTCAATATCAAGACTGCCCTTGTCAAAAACGTAGGTGCAGGGAATGTTGTACATTGTGCCTTTTGGATTGTGCATACACGAAAGATAAATACCCATTTGGCTCGGTGTAAGCGGATAAAGCTCTCGCTTTTCGTCCTTGCACACATCAAGCAACTTTTCTGAATTACTCATTTTATATTTCAACTCCGTTTGTTAAAGTTTAATTATTGTGCGGTTGAAACCAAGCGCCCTTGAATATTCAACCTTATCCGAAATTGCCTTCACAACTGTGAGAGGACTCATCTCAAATTCCTTATCGTCATTGAGCGGATCAAATTCGTCACCGTTGTCACGAACAGAAATAATTGTTTCGTTTTTATCGGCAAAAATTCTTATGTCGATGTCTGCAAATTTCTTTTTGTCTGCCATTCTTTCTGCGCAGTTTGCCGCCATTTCTTCAACGGCAACCGCAATTCTGTTTGCACGGCTTTCTTCAATTCCGTTCTTTGAAAGGAAAGAGGAGAGGTAGAGCGAAACGCCTGCCGCATTTTCTTTTGTTCCCTTGAATGAAAGGGCGAGAAGTTCGTTGTCCTCGGTTTCTTCAAGAAGGTAGAAATTTTTATATTTTCCGCCTGATTTTCTCTTTTCGGCAAGGTCAATGAAATAAACCACAATAAGCGTTCCAACCTGTGCCACAACAAGCGAGAACCACACGCCCATAATTCCGAAGAATTTCGAGAGAATGAGTGCTGACGGAATGAGAATAACAATTCCGTTTATTATTGAAATTGCGGTTGAAATCGCCCTTTTCTGTGTTGCCATGTAGTAGTAAAGCAACAAGAACGAGAATGAAAGTCCCGGGAATGAGAGTGCGTTGATTCTCAAAGCCGGAACTGTGTTTGCAATGTCTGTGGGTGAAGTGATTCCGAAAAATTTAATTATCGGTTCGGGTGCCACCCAAATGAAAATCATAATAACAACGCTTGAAATTGCAAGCACTTTCGCGGCTCTGCGGAATGCATAGCGTACACCGTCATAGTCCTTTTCACCAAGACAAACTCCGATAATCGGAATCATTGTCTGACTTGCGCCCGTGATGAACATTGACATAAAAATCTGGCTCGACGAACATACAGAGTATGAAACCATACCCGCACTTCCGCCTGTACTCTGAATAATTGTGTTGAGAAACAGCATTTTAACTGTTATCAGCATTGTGCCTAATGCTCCCGAAAGTCCGATTGTAACCATTTTGCCGAGAAACTTAAAGAACTGAACGGGATTTCTGAGAATTGAAAAGTCAAAGTGCAATGTGCTTTTCTTCATAATGAAGTGCGTTGACATTAGCACAAATCCTACTGCATAGCCTGTTACGGTTGCAATTGATGAGCCAGCAATGCCCATTTTGAAAGCACCCATAAACAGGAAATCAAGTCCAAGGTTTACAACATTCGCCACAATTACAATGTTTGACGCAAACTTAGGTCTTGCGTCTGCTCTTACAAAGTGAATTGAACACATCAACAAAAGGTAAATAGGTGTGCCGATTATGAACGGAACATAGTATTGATACAACAGCGATTTAAGCTCTGCATCTTTTGTAAGTAACGAACTTATCGAATCTGCAAGCGGCAACTGAATTGCCATAAAAATTACGCTGAGTGCGATAAGTACGATGAATGTTGAAGTGAAAACACGATTAGCCTGCTTTTCGTCACGCCTGCCCTTTGCAAATGAAATTATTGAGGATGCGCCAAGTCCGAAAAGTATTGTAACCGAAAAATAAAACTGCGAAATAGGGGACATAAGATTGATTGCCGCAAGTGAATTCTTGCCGAGAAGATTACCTGCAATAATCGAGTCCACAATCATCGCAATGTTTGTTGCCATAGCCGTCAAAACTGTCGGAAGAAAATATTCCGTGTACTTTTTGTTGACGGTAACGGCATTTCTGCCAAGTGTGGTACTGCTCATTTTAACTCCTTATGCCTGTTCAATATCGAGGTAGTCAGCCATTCCTGTCATTGAGAACAGCTCCATAATTGTGTTGCTTACATTAACAATTTTAAGGTTTCCGCCCTTGCTTTTGAGGTTTTTATAAAGAGCAAGAACAACTCTGAGTCCTGAACTTGAAATGTACTCAAGGTCTTTAAGGTTGAGTGTTACGGTTTCAACCTCGTCAAAATCAATGTTCTTTACTTCATCGTCAAACTGCGGTGCTGTCATTGTGTCAAGACGACCTTTGAGTGTGATAATAACATTCTGATTGCTTATAGCCTTACTGATTTCCATAGTTAGTTCCTCCAATAAATTTTTATTCTTAATTTCAATCGTTCAACATTCCCATTATAGCGTCAATACCGTGACAAAATACTGACAATCGGATTATTGTAACCTGATTATGGGAACATTGTATTACTTTGGTTTGAATATTGAGTGATGAACGGTAAATTTTATGTAAAAATTTTGCCGATAAATTAAAGCTTTTTTGTGATTGTAAAAATATTTTTGCCGTTCAATCTTTCATAGGAAAGATTGTCGGATAATTTTTTTGTCATAAAAATTCCAAGACCTCCGATGTTTCGCTCTTCAAGCGGAGCGTTAATGTTCGGGTCAGCCTTTTTAAGCGGATTAAATTCTTTTCCGCTGTCAATGAATTTTACGACAATGCTGTCTGAAAGCTTGCTAACTTCAATTTCAGCCTTGCCCACATTTTCACCGTAGGCATAGTTGCAAATGTTTATGAACACTTCTTCGCAAATTAGTTCAAGCTCAAAGCGAAACTTCCCGTCAGCTTTTTCGCCAAGCTGACCTGTTACAAAGTCGGTAACATTTTCAAGGTTTTCCTTGACAGCATCAACACAAATCATTGTCATAATTCTCACTCGCTTTCAAAACACCTGTTTCAACATAATATACAGTTTTACACAGGTGCTTAATCATAAAAATTATACAACATTTTTAAAAAGAAATCTACAAAAATTGAAAAAATTTATTGCTTAATTGTGAATGAATTTTGCCTTATTTTGCCTTATTGCGATTATATCACTAATAAATCTCGAAAAAGCTGAAATCAATAACCGCCTGAATTTCGTCTTTAAATTTGGCATTACTCACAAAGAATTAAGTGCAGTTTGGTTGTACTCTACATTTTTGGAAAATGGTCAAAAAATGGGTAATAATTATTTACTTTTACAGACTTAAATATTATAATAAATAGTATGTCTGCATATTTTGCAGAAAAATGAATTAAAAGTATGGAGTTAAAAATGGGTGGGAAAAATTTAATAAAATCTAACCGAAAGGTTATTCTTGAGGGAATGCGTGACGGTATTCCGATTGGACTCGGCTATCTTGCCGTTTCGTTTTCACTTGGCATTGCCGCAAAAACTGCGGGACTTAATGCGTTTCAAAGTTTTCTTGCAAGCCTTTTGTGCAACGCTTCGGCAGGCGAATATTCGGGCTTTACCGTAATTGCGGCTGATTCGTCATATTTCGTAATTGCGCTTGCAACCCTTGTTGCCAATGCAAGATATCTTCTTATGAGTTGTGCGTTAAGTCAGCGCATTTCAAACGACACTTCGATTATCCACAGGCTGTTACTCGGTTTTTTTGTTACCGATGAATTTTTCGGAATTTCAATTTCACGGTCGGGCAAGCTGAATCCTTTTTATACCTACGGTGCAATTCTTATCGGTTGCCCATGTTGGGCATTCGGCAGTATGCTCGGCACAATTGCTGGCAATCTGTTACCACTTCGCATTGTCAGCGCCCTGAGCGTTGCACTTTTCGGAATGTTCCTTGCAATCATCGTTCCGCCGTCAAGAAAGAATAAAACACTTCTCGGAATTGTTCTTGTCAGCTTTGCGGCAAGTTTTGCATTTGCATATCTTCCCGTCATCAATCAGATTGACGAGGGTACACGCACTATTATTCTTACAATCGTAATTTCGGCAGCGGCGGCATTGCTGTTCCCTGTCAAGGAAGAGGAGGAGAACGAAAATGTCGCATAATCCCTACATATACATACTCATTATGGCGGCTGTAACATTCGCAATCCGTGTTCTTCCGCTCACGCTCGTTAAAAAGCAGTTTACGAACACATTTGTGCGTTCGTTTCTTTACTATGTGCCGTATGTAACGCTTTCGGTAATGACATTTCCGGCAATAATCAACGCAACTCATAGTCCGATTGCAGGCATTGTAGCCTTTGCGGCAGGTCTTGTGGCGGCATGGTTTAACGCAGGACTTTTCAAGGTTTCATGCGTATGTTGTGCGGTTGTGTTCATTCTTGAATTCTTTGTGTGACATTTTTGGCGCATAGCCTGTTGCTTAATTAGTTTGGAAAGTTTTGATTAACTGAAAGGATTTTTAAAATGAAGTTTTTGCATATTTCGGATTTGCATATTGGAAAATATGTGAACGGCTACAAAATGCTTGATGATCAGCGGTATGTGCTTGAGCGGATTGTTGAGATTATAAAAGACAAAAATCCTGACGCTTTGCTGATTGCAGGAGATATTTATGACAAGTCTTTGCCGTCTGCTGAGGCGGTTGAACTGTTTGATAACTTTATGACTGAAATTGCAGGACTTCACAGCAAAACAGGATTGAAAACATTTGTAATCAGCGGCAATCACGATTCGCCCGAGAGAATCGGCTATTTCAACAAGCTGATTGAACTCAACGGAATTTTTACCGATGGTGTGTTTGAGGGCATTGCAAGGAAAAACACCGTTGAATGTGACGGCGAAAAGGTGAATATTTTCTCATTGCCGTTTATCCGCCCGTCATTTGTGCGCAAGGCTTACCACAAAGAATCGGCAAAAATTACCGACTACACAACTGCTGTCAAGGTTGTGTTTGAACACTCCGACATCAATCCCGATGAAACCAATATTTTGATTGCTCACCAGTTTGTAACGGGCAGTGAAACCTCGGGTTCAGAGTCAAGCCTCGGTACGCTTGATAATGTTGAACCATATGTTTTTGAACCGTTTGATTATGTTGCACTCGGTCATATTCACGGTAAGCAGATTATGGGCAAAAACAAAAATATTGCCTATTGCGGTTCGCCGATAAAATATTCAAAAACGGAATGTCGCAATAAAAAATGTGTTATTTTAGGCGAACTTTCAAACGGAAAATTAAAGCTTGAAGAAATCCCCGTACATCCGTTGCATGATATGAGAATCATAAAAGGAACTCTGCGTGAACTCGTAGAAAACCCGATATTTGACACATATAATGACAAAACAGATGATTATGTTTTTGCCGAACTGACGGACGAAAATCCCGTTACCAATGCATTTTCAACGCTTGAAAATATTTATCCCAACATTATGGGGCTTGAATATGTCAACAGAAAAAAGAGCTTTGAAATGAATCCCGAAATGTACGGCAAAACAGAGGGCAAGAGCAATATTGAACTATTTTCGGACTTCTATAAAATGCAGAACGGAAAAGAGATTGAACCCGAGTCCGTAAAGATTATCGAGAGAATTTTCAAGGAAATCGGAGGTGTGAACGATGAAACCGATAAAGCTGAAAATGAGTGCTTTCGGACCGTATGCCAATGTTGAAACGGTGGATTTTTCGGCATTTGACGGCAAAGGTCTTTTCCTTATAACAGGTACAACAGGTGCAGGCAAGACAACTATTTTTGACGCAATATGCTTTGCACTTTTCGGTGAAACAAGCGGTTCTTCACGAAACGGCGAAATGCTCCGCAGTAACTTTGCCAAACCGCTCACACGCACCTATGTTGAGCTTGATTTTGAACACAGGGGAAAGAACTATCACATCATCAGAACCACCTCAAATGAGGTAGCCAAAAAGCGTGGCACAGGCAGTAAAATTGAGAGCGCATCCGCAGAACTTACGGGTGATGACATTACAACTCCGCTCACAAAAACGGGCGAAGTCAATAATAAAATCAGCGAAATTATCGGCTTGAAATGCGATGAATACCGCCAGATTGCAATGCTTGCACAGGGCGAATTCAAGAAATTTATTGAGTCGGGAAGTGAAAAACGAAGCGAGATTTTTCGCAAAATTTTTCACACGGACATCTACAAAGAATTTCAAGACAGGCTGAAAACAGAGTCAGCCGAAAAGGTTGAAGAAAAGAAAAAAGTTTGTGAAATTATCAAGTCAAAGACTGCAGCCGTTGAAATTCCCGATGATGAAAGCTTTGATGAAATCAGAGGAAAAATCAGCCTCTATACAGACCGCTCAGACCTTACGGTAATTGACATTGAACAATTTCTTTTGCACCTTTCTGTGCTTTCCGAGATGCAGAAAAAAGATAATGCAGAAATTGACAAAAGGCGAAAAGAGCTTGAAAAGACAATTCTTGAAGAAGAAAAGAAAAAGGCTCTTGCCGTTGAAATTAACAATAAATTTGATACCCTTGATGCCGAAAAACTCCGCCTTGAGCAGCTTTTGCAGAGCAAACCGCATTACGATGAAATGCTCAAAAAAGCCGATAGTGACGAAAAGATACTGCACTCCGTAAAGCCAAAATATGACAGCTTTGCCGAGTCGCAGAAAAGGTATGATTCAGCACTCAAAAACTGTAAAAATGCGGAAATAAACAGAAAATCTGCCGAAGAAAATTTGAAATTAAAACAGAATGTTTTTGCCGAGAAAAAGTCGCTTGAGGGTAAAATCTCAACGCTTAACGAGGAATCGGGAAAACTCCGTGCAAAGGAAGATATTTACAGAAAATATTTTAACCTCACAGCAAATTTGAATGTCTATGAATCAACTTTGAAAAATTCCGAAAAAGAAATTTCAGACAACAGAAAATCTTATTCGGATACGGAAAATCTAAAATCAAAAGCGGAAAAATTCATCTCCGAAAACAGCGACACAGAGCAGAAAATTTTTGATGTAAAAAACAAAATAACCGCCTTGAAAGACAAATCAAACAAGGCTGAAAGGCTTTCTGCAGAATATGAAAATCTCGGAAAAATCAATGCAAATTTAACAATGGCAAAAGCCGAATGTGCTGACCTCGCAAAGTCGGCAACGGCACTCAATAACGAGTACAACACTCAGCATAACATCTATATAATGAATATAGCGGGTGTGCTTGCCGACACACTCGAAGATGAAAAGCCGTGTCCCGTGTGCGGTTCTTTGCATCATCCAAATCCGGCAAAACACAGTGAAAATGCACCCGACAAGGACGCACTCGATGCTTTGGAAGCAAGGTGTGAAGTTGCAGAAAGTGCCGTTCATAAAAAGTCAAATGAGGTCACAAGGCTTGAAACGGAATCAGAATCCGCAAAAGCAAATGTCACGGAATTTGCTAATTCACTTGAAGTTGATGCCGAAACACTTTCAGCCGAAATGATTTCTCAGCTTTTATCGGAACAAAAGGAGCAATTGAAAGCACTTGAAACCGAAGTCATCGACCTTGAAAAAATCAGGGAACAGCGTGAGGTCTGCAAGGCTGAAATCTCAAAGTTCGATGAAAAGCTTAAAAAGCTTGATCTTGTTCATACCGAATTAATAAGAAAAAATGCTGATGCAAAAAGCAAATATAATTCTGCAAAAGAAGAAACCAAAAATCTCAAACCCGAGATAAAATACCCATCGGTTGAAGAACTTCTGAATGCGGCAAAGGCTTGTGCCGACAAGGCTGAACAGATTAAGTCGGAAATCGACCTTGCTCAAAATGAACTTTCAAAGGCAAAGTCCAATTTTGACAGCAAAGTTTCTGCTGAAAATGAAACCGCAAAACAGCTGAAAACCTTTGAATCTGAACTTGAAAACAAAAAGTCAGAACTTGATATTGTTCTTTCAGAGAATAATATCTTGGAATGCCCCGATTTTAATTTGTTGACAGAAGATTCTATAAAAGAATTAAAACAAAAGATTGAAATCTTTACCGATTCTTTAAAAAAATCGCAGGCAACAGTTGAAACTTGCGAAAAAGCTGTTGAGGGAAAGCAAAGGGAAGATGTCCTTAAAATCAACGAGCTGATTGATAGTTATACTTCTGAAAAAGAAAAATGGGATAATCTTTATACAGCAGGCGACAGAAGTCTGCACAACAATCAGAACATTTACAACAGCGTTGAAAAGCTTAAAAACGACTTTGAAGAAAAGCTCAGAATAGCCGATGTTTACGAAAATCTCAAGAAGACCGCCAACGGTGAAATCGTTTCCGATAACAGCAAAATCACCTTTGAACGCTACATTATGGGTTCGTATTTTGAACAGGTTCTGTACTACGCAAATCTGCGTTTTTCAAAAATGACGGGCGGTCGCTATGAAATCGTTCGTGGTGAAAGCCGTGACAAGCGAATCAGCGCAGGACTTGAAATCAGCGTTCGTGATAATTTCAACAACAAGGAAAGGGACATTTCATCTCTTTCGGGTGGCGAATCTTTTCAGGCGTCACTTGCGCTTGCACTCGGACTTTCAGATATTATTCAGCAGAGGAACGGCGGAATCAGACTTGATTCAATCTTTATTGACGAGGGATTCGGCTCTCTTGACAACGACAGCCTTGCAGCTGCAATTGAAACGCTGAATGACCTGACAGGCAATGGTAACCGCCTTGTGGGCATCATTTCCCACATCAGTGAGCTGAAAAACAGCATAGGCAACAAAATCGAAGTGGTCGGCACAAAGTCGGGCAGTTCAATAAAAATTATTACAGATTAACATATCACATCATATAATGTAGCGGAGCAGAGATTTTCTGTTCCGCTATTGTATTTTGAATAAGCTTGTGTTACAATATAGTTAGCGCAGACTAACTGAAAGGAGGCCAGTATGCTTTTAAACGGACTTATTGTTATTTTGATACCGTTTCTCGGAACATCACTCGGCTCAGCCGTTGTGCTTTTTTCAAAAGGCGAACTCAATCAAAAACTGCAAAAATTTCTGCTCGGTTTTGCATCGGGGGTAATGATTGCGGCATCAATATGGTCGCTGTTGATTCCGTCAATTGAAATGGCAGAAAGCCAAAACATTATTGCGTGGATTCCAGCCACAGTCGGATTTTTGCTCGGAATGGGATTTTTGCTTTTGCTCGACAGCGTTATACCGCATATGCACCTTGACAGCGACAATCCCGAGGGCGTCCGTTCAAGCCTTTCAAAGAACACTATGCTCGTCCTTGCGGTTACCTTGCACAATATCCCCGAAGGAATGGCGGTCGGTGTAACATTTGCCGGAGCAATTTCGGATAATACGGGAATAACGCTTGCCGGTGCCTTGGCTCTTGCAGTAGGTATTGCAATCCAGAACTTTCCGGAGGGGGCAATAATTTCTCTCCCTCTTCACGCCGGAGGAGCTTCACGCAAAAAATCCTGTTTTCTCGGAATTATGTCGGGAATTGTAGAGCCTATCGGTGCCGTGCTTACGGTGATTTTTGCAGGAATAGTAGTTCCGCTGTTGCCGTATCTTCTCTCATTTGCCGCAGGAGCAATGATATATGTTGTAACCGAAGAGCTGATTCCCGAATCACAAAACGGCAAACATTCTAATATCGGAACAATCGGTGTTGCAATCGGTTTTGCGCTGATGATGATACTTGATGTTGCTCTTGGGTAAGAAAATATTGTCAAATAAAAAGTTAGTCTTGACAAACCTGCCAAATAATGTATAATATAATGTTATAACTTTTAGGGTTATAGTTCAAAAATATGCACATTTGTGCATATAAGCATCAAAAGGAGGACTTTATATGTTGAAAGTATTCAAAAATGAAAAATTATGGTGTGCAGTTGCAGGTGCAGCAGCAGTAATCGTAGGCAAAAAGGTACTTAAAGCAGATAAAACTCGCAGTCTTGCAGTTACAGGTCTTGCAAAGGGTATGAAACTTCAGAAAGATGCTAAGGCAGCTTTCCAGAATATGAAGGACGAAGCTTCTGATATTTGCTACGATGCAAAGACAGAGGCAGGTATTCACGATGACGCTGCTGCTGACGAAGTAACAGAATAATGAAATTCAAAATTGTATATGACAAGCCGCAGAGAATCCGTTTTCGCTGCGGCACATATGCTTTTGATAAGGAATATGAGGGTGCAATCTACAATCTTGTAACCGCATCTCCTTATGTAAATTCAGCACAGGTAAGCTCGGCAAACGGTGGTATTCTTGTAAATTACGCAAAAGGCAGCAGAAGTAAGATTATCGAGCTTATTAAGAGTATCAACGTGAACACTCTTGCCAAAAACGAGCCGAGTGCGGAATTTGGAATTCAGAAGATTGACAGCGATTTTCGTGACAATCTTTTCACTCTTGTTGTAAAGCACTACTTCTCAAAGATGTTCCTTCCCGCTCCGATAAGGGTGGCAATAACACTTTACAGAAGTGCTAAATATATTAAGAAAGCCCTCAAAACTCTCTGGGACGGTAAACTTACGGTAGATGTGCTTGACGGTGCATCTGTTGTTGCGTGCTTGTGTCAACGCAAGTTCAAAACAGCCGCAACCGTTATGTTTATGCTCAGAATATCGGGCCTGCTTGAGGAATATACTCAGGCAAGAACAAAGGCGGTTCTCACAGACAGCCTTGCAATTAAGACCGATAAGGTATGGCTTGTAACAGATGACGGCGATGTTCTCATTCCTATTGAGGACCTCCGTGTTGACGACAAAATCCGTGTTCAGACAGGTAAGGTTATTCCTGTTGACGGTGTTGTTGCAGACGGTGAGGCAACCGTAAACGAGTCATCAATGACAGGCGAGCCGTTGCCCATATTAAAGCGTGAAGGTATTTCCGTTTATGCAGGTACGGTAATTGAAGAAGGCAGTATTGTTGTAACAGTCCGTCAGCTTGCGTCAAATACAAAAATCAGCAAGATTATTGAGCTTATCGGCAGTTCCGAGGAGCTCAAGGCAGGCGTTCAGAGCCGTGCCGAAACTCTTGCCGACAGAATCGTTCCGTTCAGCTTTATCGGATTTTTTGCAACTCTCATCTTTACAAGAAATATCACAAGAGCAGTTTCTCTTCTTATGGTCGACTATTCCTGTGCAATCAAGCTGTCAACTCCGATTGCCGTTATTTCGGCTATCAAAGAGGCGGCTGACAACGATATTACAATCAAGGGCGGAAAGTACCTTGAAGCCTTTGCAAATGCCGATACAATCGTGTTTGACAAAACAGGTACTCTCACAAATGCAGAACCTGTTCTTGAGAAGGTTGTTGCATTCGGCGACTATTCCGAAGAAGAAATTCTTAAAATTGCCGCTTGCCTTGAAGAGCATTTCCCGCACAGCGTAGCAAATGCTGTTGTAAACGGTGCGGCTGAAAGAGGAATTTCTCACTCTGAAGAACACACAGAGGTTGAGTATGTTGTTGCTCATGGCATTGCGTCAACACTCCACGGTCAGCGTGCAATAATCGGCAGCAAGCATTTTGTTGTTGAGGACGAGAATGTCACTGTCACAAATGAACAGCAGGATATTATCGACGAAAAGTCGGGCCCGTGTTCTGTTCTTTATCTTGCAATCGGCGGTGAACTTGCAGGTGCTCTTTGCATCAGCGACCCACCGAGAAAAGAGGCAAAACAGGCAATCGATATGCTCAAAAAGCAGGGCATAAAGAATGTTGTTATGCTTACGGGTGACAGTTACAGAGCCGCAAAGGCGACTGCCGCAATGCTTGGAATTACCGATTACAAGTGTCAGGTTCTCCCCGAGGACAAGCACAGATATGTTGAAGAAATGAAGCAGAACGGTCAGAAGGTAATTATGGTTGGTGACGGTATCAACGATACCCCGGCACTTGCCGCCGCAAATGTTTCGGTTGCAATGAACGATGCGTCTGATATTGCCCGTGAAACTGCGGACATTACCATTAAAGGCTCTGATTTGCGCGCGCTTGTGCGTGTTCGCAAGTTGAGCAAAGACCTTATGAAACGAATCAACAAGAACTATCGTTTCATAATTGCATTCAATTCGGCACTTTTGCTTTCCGGCTTTATGGGAGTTATTCAGCCGTCAGTTTCGGCATTTTTACACAATGCGTCAACTATGATGATTTGTGCAAAGAGTATGACTCCGCTGACAAAGAAAAAGGATAAAGACAAAACTTTGTCGCTCCCCGAAAAAGCAGAGCAGTAATTTTTAGTGATATCTGAAAATTAATATTTCAAAAAACAACCGCTGTCAGGTAAATCCCGACAGCGGTTTTGTGCTTGTTTAGGCAGATTTTTTAACTTTTACATACGCATAAATATAGGCAACGGCAATGCTTACCAAGAGAATTCCTGCCATAACAAATGTTGAATCAATTCCCTTTATGAACGAACTTTCTATGATTGTCAGAACTCCCGTAACCACAAAGGCAATTCCGCCGGCACGGTTTGATTCATACCACGCCAAATCACTGCTTTCTGTCCACGATGTTCTCACCCCGATAAACGAATTTCTTTTTGTTTTCGGAAGAAAATTTCCTGCAATAATCAACAGCAAAGCCATAACCGTATTTATAATGAATGGTACATTATCTGTAAAAGTTGTGCTGTCGGGTTTTGAAATTGCAAGAATAAGAAATATTAATTGAAAAATATTTAAAGCCGCAATGATTGTTGTAACAATTATTGTGGTGATTCTCACATTGTTTTTTATCTTTTCAACGCTGTTTGTGCTGTATTTAGTATATACCTTGGTATATACAATGTAAAATGCGTACATGAGAAGAATTATTGCAGGGAAAATAAAGTTTTCGTATTTTGAACCGTAACGGTCAACAGCACCGATTGCGTTGTAGTGCATAGGTACGGTGTCGTTCATAAAAAACAAAAATACGGAAGTGAACAGAATAGGCAATATGGAAAGCATAAGCATAATTTTATTCAGCTTTTTCACAAAATCAACTCCTAAAATTGTTTAAGCCACACTATGAGTTCGTCAAACAGGGTTGTGTTAAGCTCATAAAAAACATAATTTTTTTCTTTTGATTCAATCACCAGGTCATTTTTCTTCAGCTGATTGAGGTGATATGAGAGTGATGCAGGTGAAATTCCAAGTTCTTCGGCAATGTCGCCCGCAATCATTTTCTTGCCTTTCAGCATTGTCAGAATATTTCTTCTTATCGGATCCGAAAGCGCTTTCAGCGTACCGTTCAGTGACAAGCAGACACCTCCCTGAAAAGTCATTTTGCAAGCTATTTAAAAAATATTTGAAATAGCTTGTAGCTTTATTATAGCCTGATTTTCTGAAAAATCAAGAACTATTTAAAAATATTTTTAAATAGTTCTTGAATATTTCTGACGAATATTGCTGAAAAAATAAAAAATTCCTCTTGATTTTCTTTGAGTGGTGGTATATAATAATACTCAGTTAGCAGAGGCTAACTCTTTTGGATAAATCATGTGGACTTCCCTTACGGGTACCGAAAGCCTTTACTCGGGAGGATGTGCTTACCTCCCGACAGGGTTGTCTGCAAGAAAAAGTTAGGAGAATTATAATGACTTATTTGGAAATTGAAAAAGTAGTCGGCAGAGAAATCCTTGACTCTCGTGGCAATCCGACAGTAGAAGCAGAGGTAACACTCGTTGACGGTACTGTTGCAAGAGGTACAGCTCCAAGCGGTGCGTCAACAGGCGAATTTGAAGCACTTGAACTCCGTGACGGCGACAAGTCAAGATACCTCGGCAAGGGTGTTTCAAAAGCAGTTGAAAATATTAACACAGTAATTAACGATACAGTTGCAGGTATGGACGCGTCAGACATTTATGCCGTTGATAAGGCTATGATTGAGGCTGACGGCACAAAAGACAAGTCAAAGCTTGGTGCTAACGCAATTCTTGCCGTTTCAATCGCAACAGCAAGAGCAGCCGCAACAGCACTCGATATTCCGCTTTACAGATTCCTCGGCGGTATCTCAGGCAACCGACTTCCTGTTCCTATGATGAATATTCTTAACGGTGGCGCTCATGCCGCAAACACAGTTGATGTTCAGGAATTTATGATTATGCCTGTTGGCGCACCGTCATTCAAAGAATGTCTGCGTTGGTGTTCAGAAGTTTTCCACGCTCTTGCTTCCCTTCTCAAATCAAAGGGTCTTGCAACATCAGTAGGTGACGAGGGCGGTTTTGCTCCAAACCTTGCAAGCGATGAAGAGGCTATTCAGTACATTCTTGAGGCTGTTAAGAATGCAGGCTATGAGCCGGGCAAGGACTTTATGATTGCTATGGATGCCGCATCTTCAGAATGGAAGGGCGAGAAGAAGGGCGAATATGTTCTTCCAAAGGCAGGCACAAAGTTTACATCTGCAGAACTTATTGAGCATTGGAAAAAGCTCGTTGACAAATATCCGATTATCTCAATCGAAGACGCTCTTGACGAAGAGGACTGGGAAGGCTGGCAGCAGCTTACAAAGGAACTCGGCGACAAGGTTCAGCTTGTTGGCGATGACCTCTTTGTCACAAATACAGAAAGACTTTCAAAGGGTATCAAGCTTGGCTGCGGTAACTCAATCCTCATCAAGCTTAACCAGATCGGTTCGGTTTCAGAAACTCTTGAGGCTATCAAAATGGCTCACAAGGCAGGTTACACAGCTATTTCTTCACACCGCAGCGGTGAAACAGCAGATACAACAATTGCCGACCTCGCAGTTGCGCTTAACACTTGCCAGATTAAAACAGGTGCTCCGAGCCGTTCAGAGCGTGTTGCAAAGTACAACCAGCTTCTCAGAATTGAAGAACTTCTCGGCGACAGCGCAGTTTATCCCGGTATGGACGCTTTCAATGTTAAAAAAGGCTGATTAAAAAGATATTAAGACAATATGTTTTCATAAATATGTTTTCTCTAATGTTACAGGGCAGAGTCGTTTTTACGGCTCTGCTTTGCTTTTTGCTTAAAAATTAAAATGACAAAATATTGACAATTTGCAAAATTTCATAAAAACTTAAATCTGCTTAAATAGTCAGTCCTAATCGGTAATGTTAAATATTTATTATTTGGTTATAAAATTATGCTGTAATAAAATAAGACAAAAATTATACTGTGCATTGTGCAAAGTTTTTTCAAAACAAAAGCGCCCTTATTTCGTCATTCCTATACATTTACATTCACAAATCGCTGTGCTATAATCTGTTTGCAGAAATACCGCACCGCTTGGAGTGCGGTATTTCCTAGGGTTTCAGTCATTGACCGAAACCCTGAGGAGCTATCGCTCCTTTGCACAGCTTGCAATCTATCGCACATTCTGCTCTTTGCAACCAAATCAGAGTGTCGCTCTAACTTAATTAAAACGAAAAAGATATTACAGACATAAAAATTTTTTGATAAGAAGTGTGAATGTTATGAATGGCTCAAAATCTGTTAGAAATCTGACTCAGGGAAAAATTTCAAGTCAGATTTTATTTTTTGCAATTCCCGTAATAATAGGCAACCTTTTGCAGGAGCTTTACAATGTTGTCGATACGCTGATTGTCGGTCAGACTCTCGGTGAAATCAAACTTGCGGCGGTCGGTTCAACGAGTTCGCTCAACTTTTTTGCACTCGGATTTTTCATAGGACTTTCCGCAGGCTGTTCGGTAATCACTTCACAGCATTTTGGTGCCGGTGATATGGAACGGGTAAAAAAGAGCGTTGCCGCCCACATTATGATTGGCGTTGTGTCGGCTGTTGTTCTGACTGTTTCGTTTGTACTTCTTGTTAATCCGTTGCTTACAATGCTCGGAACAACTTCGGACACCTTCGAGTACGCAAGCAGATATCTCACGATAATCTATCTCGGAATCCCTGCAACAATGCTCTACAACCTTACGGCATCTCTCTTGCGTTCGGTTGGTGACAGCAAAACTCCGCTTTATTTACTGCTCTTTTCATCCGTAATGAATGTCGGACTTGACCTGTTGTTTATCGTAGTATTCAAGTGGGATGTTTCGGGTGCGGCAATTGCAACGGTAATCTCACAGCTTGTGTCGGCAGTTCTCTGCTGCGTGTATATTTTCTTCAAGGTGAAAATGCTTTTGCCGAACAGAAACAGCTTTAAAAATGTGACTTCAACTGTACGAGATGAACTCAAAGTCGGTTTCCCAATGGGACTTCAAAACTCAGTAATTTCAATCGGAATGATGGTTTTGCAGTATTTTGTAAATCAGTTCGGTTCATATGCCGTTGCCGCCTACACAATCGGCAACCGTGTTCAGCTCCTCATCCAGAATCCGATGAACTCAATGAGTACGGTTATAGCAACATTTGCAGGTCAGAACGAGGGCGCAGGAAGGTATGACAGAATCAAAAAGGGCGTCAATTTCTGCCTGTTGATTTGCATTGCATATTCAATTGTAATCGGTGCGGTTTCAATGATTTTTGCTCAGCCGATAACAGGAATTTTCACAAGCGGAAGTTCACAGCAGACTATTGATTATTCAGTTCAGTTTATCTTCTGGAACTGTCCGTTTGAATGGTCGCTTGCAATGCTCTTCATCTACCGTGGAACAATTCAGGGACTTAAAAACGGCATTGTGCCTATGATTGGTTCACTTATCGAA
>CACXEX010000012.1 GCA_902766775.1 uncultured Ruminococcus sp.
AAAAATCGGAGAAATTGCAGTCGGAATAATCATTATATTTATGGGAGTGCTTACTTTCTCGCTTGCGGGTGTATTGATAAGAAATCTTAAGTACCAAAACTTAACATTTGCGCTTGTGGCATTTTTTGGCGGAATATACCTTCTTACAGACTCAATCTATCAGTATTTACCGCTTATATTTAAAAATCCGATTGTATGCTTTATTGTCGATGAGGGTTCGCTGTACTTCCTTATGCTTTCGTTTTTGTTCTACATACGCTCGTATATGAAAAAAAGATTGTCAAAAGACATTTCAACAATCTGTATCAGCGTAACTTCAGTTGTGACATTGCTTGCCTTTGTGTTGCAGATTTTCGGAATATCCGATATTCTAAAACTTGAATGGATTCTGTATATTGTCGGATTCCCGTCCGTGTTTATCTGCCTGTTCCTGCTTATAAAGGAATACATAAAGAACAACGATATAATGTCAAAGGTGGCTTTGCTCTCGTTTGTACCGATAGTTATAGCGGGCATTGTTGATTCAACGAATCTGTTCCTTGATTATATGCCCGAAAGATATGCAATGAGAATCGGCATATTTGCAACAATTATAATCCAACTTCTTAACCTTGTTATGGCGTCAAAAAGAAGTTATGAGGAATCTCTCAATTATGAGAAAATGCAGTCTGAGCTTTTGAAATCTCAGGTGCTTATTATGATTTCGCAGATTCAACCGCATTTTCTTTATAACTCACTCACTTCAATTGCAATGCTTTGTGAGAAAGACCCAAAGAAGGCAAAGACTGCGACAATTGAATTTGCAGATTATCTGAGAGGCAATATGAATTCTCTCAAAGATAACCACCCTGTTCCTTTTGAAACAGAGCTTAAACACCTCAAAACCTACCTTTCACTTGAGAAAATGAGGTTTGGTGATGACCTTAATGTTGAGTACGATATTCAAACTACCGATTTTACAATCCCGTCACTCACGGTTCAGCCGCTTGTTGAAAACGCTGTAAAGCACGGTGTCGGAATGAAAGAGGACGGCGGAACGGTTACAATCTCAACAAGAGAATATGATGACCGTTATGAAGTTGTTGTGTCCGATGACGGTGTAGGTTTTGATACAACAAAGCCGAATCCCGACACATCACGCTCTCATGTGGGAATTGAAAATATCAAAGAAAGAATTTCTTCAATGTGTCACGGTGAGGTGACGATTGAAAGTGAGGTCGGAAAGGGAACAGTTTCGACAATTAAAATTTATAAAGACAATTCGGAGGATTGATTATGAAAATACTTGCAGCAGATGATGAGCCGTTGGCTCTTGAAATGCTTGTTGATTCAATAAAAGAGGTTCAGCCCGACGCTGAAATTCACGAATTTTTAAAGCCGTCAAAATTGCTTGAATTTGCGGCTGAAACAAAGTGCGACATTGCATTTCTCGACATTCATATGCGTGGAATGACAGGCGTTGAGCTTGCCAAAAAGCTAAAAGAAACATATCCGAAAATCAACATTATTTTTGTAACGGGCTTTGACCAATACACGGGCGAGGCTATGAAAATGCACGCCAGCGGTTACATTATGAAACCTGTTACTCCCGAAAAGGTTAAAGAGGAAATGGAAAATCTTCGCAACCCGATTGAACCGCTTTCGGACAAACTTTTGCGTGTTCAATGCTTTGGTAACTTTGATGTGTTCACTCCTGACGGAACTCCCGTTCATTTTGAGAGAAGTAAGTCAAAAGAGGTTTTTGCATACCTTATCCACCGCCACGGCAGTTCCTGCACAATCAAGGAAATTGCGGCGGCACTCTTTGAGGACGAACCATATGATTCAAAACAGCAGGCATATTTGCAGAAAATCATTTCGGCTATGATGAAGAGCCTTAAAGCTGTAAAAGCCGAAAAAGTTGTGTTCAAAAAGTACAACAGCCTGTCTGTTAATGTGAATCTTGTTGACTGCGATTACTACCGCTTTGAAGAACTTGACGCAGGTGCGGTTAATTCATATATGAACGAATATATGTCGCAGTATTACTGGGCAGAATTTTATTGATGAGGTGATTATTTGACCGAGTGGGAAAAGTTGCGTTCGGGCAATATATACAATGATTTTGATGAAGATTTGTTCAATCGCAGAGTGCGTGCCAAAAAGCTGTTTCGTCAGTACAATAAAAGCGATGACAGCGAAACAGAACTCAGAAATAAAATTATGACAGAATTGTTTGAAAGTGTCGGAAAATCTGTTTGGATTGAACCCGATTTTCGTTGTGAATTCGGAAAGAATATTACAATAGAAAACAATGTTTATATAAATTTCGGCTGTATAATTCTTGACTGCGCAAAGGTTACTATCGGCAGTCAGACTTTGATAGGGCCGAATGTCGGTATGTATGCCGTGAACCATTGCCTTGATGCAACAGAAAGAGTAAACGGCGGTTGCTTTGGCAAACCGATTAAGGTCGGCAAAAGAGTGTGGCTCGGCGGAGATGTTAAAATCGTAGGCGGTGTCACAATAGGTGACGACACGGTAATCGGCACGGGAAGTGTTGTTACAAAAGACATTCCGTCAGGTGTTGTTGCTGTCGGAAATCCGTGCAAAGTTATAAGAAAAATTACCGATGAAGATAAAACGGAGTATTCACAATATATTGAGAGGTTAAAAAATAATGACTGAAAAAGAAAAAATGCTTAATT
>CACXEX010000013.1 GCA_902766775.1 uncultured Ruminococcus sp.
AATGAGGGCAATGTGAAATTTCGCTCCCAAAATGCAACAAATGTTTCAAAAGATGTTGTTATGCAAAACGATAAAAGCGTAGCGCTTAATAAAAATATAATTCTAAAAAAGCATAATATAAAAGGCGGTAAGGCAGTCTGGTCGGAAGATATATCTGCAATTAACAGAATTAACAGAGAACTTTCGGAGGTTAAGGAACAGATTTCGGAATACAATGTAATATTGAAATCTGAGGCAGAGCTGAAAAAACGCAGAGCGGTTGTAACCGAACAGAACAGGCTCTATGACAGCATAACCGAATTTATCCGCCCACAGCTTTGTGACCTTGAAAATATTCTCAAAAACATTGAAAACGGCAGGGGAGATATTTCGATTAATTATGCCCGTGCCTGTATCGTGAATGTTTACATCAAGAGGATAAGCAACCTGTTCATTATGGCGAAAAGCAGAAAAACGCTGAATGCTTTTGAACTTGAAAACAGTATTCGTGAACTTGCCGAGTACATTTCTGTCTACGGAATTTCGTGTTCATTTTTCAGCAATGTTTCGGGAGAAATTTCAGCCGAAAAAACGATTGCACTTTTTGAATTTATCGGAATTTTTATAAGGCATATAATGAAATGCACAGATGCGTTGCTGTTTAATTTAAAGGTTGATGAAAAATTTATTGACTTAAAACTCAATTGTGACAGTAAAAATGAAGTGAAAATCCCAAGTGATGCGCTTAATGGCATTACAAAACTCGGCGGAAATGTCAGCACGGAGTATGACGGTGACACGCTGTTTGTATTTGTTCGTACGCAAAGCGGAGGTGATGACATATGACGCCTATGCTTGAAATGCGTTCGTTCATTTGTGTTGTGCTGATGAGTGTACAATTCGTTGTCGCCTGTATGGCAATCTACAACGCAATAGCGTCCTTTCTGTATAAAATCAGATTGTGGAAGTCACTTTCAGCCGTTGTTATTGCTATAATTTCATCGGCAATGTTTTTGGCAAGCACTCAGATTTTGAGCAAAATTTATTATGATGATCCGATTAACAAAATGGCTGAATTCTTTGGCAGAATGCCGTTTGCTCTGTCTGTCGGAATAACAGCATATTGTGCGATAATGTCGGTGTACATAACGATAAGACTTCACCGTTGCAAGAACAACAATATTACCGCAATGTCAATCAAAGAAAGCTTTGACAGCTTGCCGACAGGACTTTGCTATTTTGATAAAAACGGGCTTGTTGTGCTGAAAAATAATCTTATGGAAAGCATATGCCTTGAACTTACAGGCAAATCGCTTAATATTGCAATGCCTTTCAGAGAGAAAATCAAAGAGGTTTCTCAATATGAAAATGACGGGGCATTTACTGTCAGATTAAAGGACGGCAGGGTTTTCAGCTTTTCATTGTCAGAAACGGAAATTTTTTCAAAACCGTATTTTCAGCTTGTTGCAACAGATATAACCGAGTTCACAAAGCTTACTTCAAATCTTGAGTATGAAATAGGCGAGCTGAAAAAGGTCAATGCTCATCTGAAAAAATACAATGAAATGGTTTATGATCTGACAAGAGAAGAAGAGATTCTCCGCACAAAAGAGGCAATTCACGACAGGCTCGGCAGTACACTCATAACAACAAGAAGATATCTTGAAAACGGCACTCTGCCTGAAAATAACAGGGGATTGCTTGAAATGTGGAAGACCAATATTTCTGTTCTGAATACGGCAGAAAATGATTGTGAAGATGAAAACTTTGCAAAGGATATTGAAAATGCCGCAAAGCTTGTTGGAATAACTCTTGAAATTGTCGGCAATCTTCCAACGGAAAATAATGCGGTTGCACGGGTGCTGACTTTTGCAACAATGCAATGCCTTAATAATGCCGCAAGACACGCAAAAGCCGATAAAATGGTTCTTGAAAGTCTTGATGACGGCGAAAATTATATCTTTAAATTCAAAAATAACGGTAAAAAACCTCCCGCAAAAATCAATGAGGGTGGCGGACTTTCTTCCGTAAGAAAAAAAGTGGAACAAATCGGCGGAAGTATGAAAATTTCGACTTCCGAAAATTTTGTTCTTGAAATTAAAATTCCAAAAAGTGAGGTGTTACAATATGACAAGAGTGTTGATAGTTGAAGATCAGTCAATGCCGAGAACTTTGTTTGAAATGTATGTAAATCAGAGTGAAAACTATACGCTTGCAGGCTCAATCAGCAATGCGGATATGGCGGATTATCACTGCGAAAATTCCGATGTTGACCTGATTTTAATGGATATATGCACGGCGATGGGCGCAAACGGTCTTGAGGCGGCTGAAAGAATTAAAAAGAAGTTTCCGCAAATCAAGATAATCATTGTTACCTCAATGCCAGAATATTCCTACCTCAAGCGTGCCAAAGAGGCAGGGGTTGACAGCTTTTGGTACAAAGAGGTGAGTCCCGAACCGATTATTGAACTTATGGACAGAACAATGAACGGTGAGCGTGTGTTCCCCGACACAACTCCCGAAATTAAATTTGGCAACGCAATGAGTACGGATTTTACCGAAAGAGAACTTGAGGTTCTGCGTGAGCTGACAAGCGGTGATACCAACACGGAAATTGCCAAAAGACTTTATATTGCCCCGGGTACTGTCAAAAACTACATACAGTATATGCTTGAGAAAACAGGCTTTAAGTCAAGAACCGAGCTTGCCGTAAAGGCGAGAGAGGCGGGAATTGTAATTCTTGACAATAAAATCAACGACAAATAAATACTTTTTTCTGAATATGTGCCGTTTGGCACATATTTTTTTGTCATTAAAACAGTATAATACAATTACAGGATATAACCGTTCGGACGGTGAATATCTTTTGTGCGAATCTCTGTACCTTTGTTTGACTAATAATTGAAGACAAAGGTGCATAGAATTTATTATTTAATGACAGGAGGAAAAACTATGGAGGCAAAAGGTTCTAATTTTCTTAAAGTAACGGGAATCCTTATGATTGTATTCGGTGCTATTGCGTTGATTGTGTCAATCATTGCTGTTCTCGGTATTGCCGCACTTGCAGCTGTAAATGACGGTACATACGATATGACATTGCTTTATGTCGGCGGTGTTGTTGCACTTGTCGGTTCGGTTGCCGAGTTTGTTGCCGGTATTATCGGTGTTATCAATGCAAAACTTCCGAACAAGGCAAACACCTGTATCGTATGGGGCGTTATTGTTGCGGTTATGAGCGTTGCAGGCGAAATCATCAGTATGGTCGGCGGTTCACAGTTTAATGTGTTCTCTCTTATTTGCGGTCTTATTATTCCGGCTCTTTATATTATCGGTGCCGTTAAGAACAAAGCATAATTATTTTAATAATTACCCACCATTAATATTTTTAACACAAAGTCACAACTGCCCGATTAATTCGGGCGGTTGTGGCTTTTTTGTCCCTTTTATTTTGTTAAATATGCCGTTTGGCACATTTATCTTTTACCGCAAAATTGTACAATATAATTGAAAGATATAGGTAAAAGAGGTGATGTCCGTTGAAGAAAATTTTGCTCAGCGTTCAGAATAATCTGCTCAGCGAGGCTATTCAAAATGCGCTTGTAAGGCAGGGCAGATTTTGTATTGAAAACGTTTCGCCTGACCAAAACGGTGAAATTCTTGATTTGTGCATTGCGGAAAGAGTCGATGTTTTGCTTATGGATGTCACAAGACTTGCCCATTCAACTATTGAAAAACGGCTTGAACTTTGTGAAAAAATAAAAGAACATTTGCCAAAATGCAAAACGGCTTTACTGTGTGACGAACAGGCGTATCCCGACCTTGCCGACAAGGTTAAACAGGCAAAACAGTTCGGAAAAATAAGCTCGTTTTTTTATTCGTCCGTAACGGCAAATTATCTTGCCGCCGCACTTGACGCACTTTAATAAGGAGGTAATTATGGGAATATTTGACAGCATTAAAAATATAACAAATCAGACCGTAAAAAACAGCGTTTCAAAGGCTGTTTCGGGAGCGGTAAGCAACGCAATGTACAAAAGCAAAACTTTTGTTTTTGCCGACTATCCGAAAAATGTCGATGAACTGAAAAAACTTCCCGAACTTGACTTTTCGTCACCTCTTGCAATTGCCGCACTTTCTGTGCTTGTGTTGCTTGAATATGACGAAAGCCCCGAAAATACAATTGAAATGCTCAACATTCTGAAAGGCCCTCAGCCGATGAACGGAATGGATATTCAGTTTTTGCGTGACAGAATCAAGGGCAGGGGATATATCCCTCGTTCATATTTTGAGGGCGCAACAGTGAACAATGATTATACACCGAATGTTCCGTACAAAATAACCGTTTCAGAATACGCATACACTTATCAGAGTGAGGGTTATGCAAAGGTTCAAATTCAGTCATCGGGAGCAGACTCACCCCGTCCGATTGAACTTCGCAGAAAGGGCAATCAATGGTTCTTGTGGAGAAATCTTGCTCTGTCGGATATCCGCAAACCTGCCTCAAATGATCCGTGGGCATAAAGGAGGATTTTTATGAAGAAACGAAGAAATATAAAGCGTGTTTCAAGCATTGTTTTATGTATGCTTATGCTCCTAACTGCTATTCCATTTGCAACCGTTACTGCAAATGCCGCAGTGACAGCCATAATAAAAGAGGCTGACACGGAAGTGTATGTCGGCGATATGTTCAACATAGTTGCCGAAGTAAACGGTGCTGACAGTGACGAAACTTTTACATATCAGTGGCAGGCTCGTTTGCTTGACAGAGAGTGGCTCAATCTTAATGACCATTCAGATAACAACAAATCAGAATACTACGGAGTATATACAAACCATTTGCAGATGAGAATTACCCGAAAAGCATCAGGCTGGGAAGATGTCAGTTTCAGATGCAAAATCAAGAGTTCAACAGGCAAAACCTATTATACAAGCTATTGCGGTTTTCCGACAGTCCTTGAAAAAACCGATGTGTCGGTAATTGCATTTTTTGATATGGACGCTCCTCAGCAGAACAAGCTACCGCCGACAACCGCAACAGCAGGTAACAGTAAGTATTATACCTTTGACAGAATAGAATGGTATAAAATGAATGATAACACAGCCGTAAAACTTGCAGACGGTGAGAAAATCACTCACGGAATATACCGCTGTCAGCTTTATTTTAATATGCAAAGAGGTTACAAGGTTGCCGATAGTGCAGTTTGCGGTCTTTACAACGGTGATTATGACGACAAACTTTTAAAAGATGAAACCACAGGGCAGGACTACATTATGGCATACTATAATGTTAAGGACGAAACTCCTGTAATACTCCAACAGTCCGACTCCAAAATGATTTATAAGGGTGACACAACTACATTTGCGGTTATTGCGGACAATGCGGAGAGCTATCGCTGGCAGGTTAAAAGACCTGTTTCGGTAACAGGTTCAATCAAATTCAGGTGGGTTGACCTTGCCGACAGAAGTGACACTTGCTTTACATATTCAGATTCTGCAACAAACAGGCTCAGCATTAAAGCCGATACCGATTTCAATCCTACATATTTCAGATGTAAGGTGATGGGTAAAAATGACACAGTCACATATAGCAAAACAATATGTCTTTCGCAGATTCCGCCAGGTTCGGTTGTGGGCAAAATAATATGTTCCGGTGATGAAAATGATATAACCACTTTGAAACTCAGAACGCACTCGGACGGTTTTGTTTCAAACCCTGTAACCTTGAATGTTACCATAAGATCATACGGATTTTTACAGCTTGAAAGAGGTCATTACAGCCTTGAGGTCAGCAGAAAAAAACATATCACACGAACTTATTATTTCGATATAGATAAGTCGGAAGTTAATCTTGATGTTGCTATTGCCGTGCCGTGTGATGTAAATATGGACGGTATTATAAATGTTGTAGATGCAACTTTGATTCAGAAATATATCGTTGGACTTGAGGATTTTGATTCTTATACAGTTGAAGTTGCAGATGCAAACGGTGACGGCGTAATATCAATTGTTGACGCTACAAACATTCAGAAGAAAATCGTTAATCTTTTGTAAAGGAGAAAATTTATGGGACTATTTGAAAAGAAATATTGTGACCTTTGCGGTGACAAGGTAAATGCACTTACAAGGCAAAAACTTTCAGACGGATATCTTTGCAGTGATTGCAAACATAAACTTAGTTCGCTTTCATCAGGTTGGAAAAACAGAACAATAGCCGATGTTAAAACCCACCTTGAACAGCGTGAACAGAACAGACAGAAATATTCGGCATTTGTTCAGTCTGCAAGTGCAGGCACAAATGAAAAGCTTGTTGTCGATTTCAATAACAGAAAATTCTATTTTACAATAGGAAGAGATTTTAAAAACAGCAATCCTGAAATATTTGATTTTTCACAGTTGCAGGATTTTTGCATTGAACTCGGATATACAACTTTGCAGGATTCCGACCATGACGGAATTCCCGATGAATACGACCACTACGATAACCGTCAGGGCGGAAACGGCGGTTTAGGCGGTCTGATTGACACAATAAGCTCGCTTTCGGGACAAAACAGTATGCTCGATGTTCCGCTTGCACTTCAGCCGTATGTGCGTGATACAGGCAGTTCGTCATCACCACGAAGAATATCTTCACTGAAAGCAAAATTTATCGTAAACCATCCGTACATAACCGACGTATCAATGTATATTAATTCGTCAATCGGTACTGCAAGAAACGAGCTTATGAGAGCGTTTGATGACGGAATGCAGTTGATGAGATTGTGTGAACAAATCAGAAACGGTATGCAGAACAATATGGGTTATCAGCAGAACGGAATACCTGTGCAGAACAATATGGGTTATCAGCAAAATGCTATGCCGATGCAGAATAATATGGGTTATCAGCAAAACGCTATGCCGATGCAGAATAATATGGGCTACCAACAAAACGGAATGCCGATACAGAATAATATGGGCTATCAGCAGAACGGAATGCCGATACAGAATAATATGGACTATCAGCAGAATAGTGTGCCAATGCAAAATAATGTAGGAAATCAGCAGCCACAACAGCCGTTTACTCCACAAAGTTCTGCGGCAATTGTCTGCCCTGCCTGCGGATATAAACCTGATGGTAACCCGCCCAAATTCTGTCCATTCTGCGGAACGGCTATGACATAACCAATATGAATTTACGGTCGTTATTTCATAATATTTCCAAACGAAAAATGCGTGTAAAAAAAGAAATTGTATCCGTGAGCTATTCAAAAAATCATTCAAATTTTGATTACTGCTGTTCTTTTTATGTGCGAAAAAAAGGTGTAAATTTCCTTTTTGACGCTATCTGCAAATGCGGTTATATCGCTTTTGAAAATGTTTTGATCGACGAAACGGATATGAGACTGCTGTGTGACGCCGCCGAAGACGCATTGGAAATCCTGAAAAAATATAATCCGAAAAACAAAGGACTGACAGTCGATGACGCCACGGTTACAATCGTTGAAATCATATTTTCCGACAAAAACAGTATGTCGGTCAGCATGACGGAACAAACCTTGGATTCACTCGAATAAGCGTTCTTTGCTCTCGCTGAAAAATATTGCAAAGATGTTTAATCTTTAAAAATAATTGAAAAGCAACCCTATGAAAACAACTCCCACGGTAAAATAATCGTGGGGTTGTTTTTTTCTGTAACAGAAAATGAGTGCATTTTTTCTTGCCATTACCGTAGTAATTGTTTATAATTAAGGTATTACAATAAAAGAAGGCATAGGTTATGCAGACGATTGATGAGGCGCTTGACAAGCTGAAAAAGTCGGATTTTCGCAGTCGTTTTCATTTAAAGCAAAAGGACATTGACTATATAAATGAAAAGGGAATGGACAAAATCCGTTCTCACGCAGAAGATTTTGTCAGAACACGGCTTGCACCCAAATATATTCCGAATGACGGAAAGCAAACCCCGATGAAGGGACACCCTGTTTTCATCGCACAACACGCTTGTGCCTGTTGTTGCAGAGGGTGTCTTAACAAGTGGTACAGGGTTGCAAAGGACAAACAGCTTAATGAGGTTGAACAGCAGAAAATTGTAAATCTGCTTATGTCTTGGATTGAACGGGAATACAACAATTATAATTCTAATAAAGAACAATAGATAAGGGTACTAAGATGAGTGATAAATTAAGCGTGTTGAAGGATTACTTCGGACACGATTCTTTCAGAGACGGACAGGAACAGATAGTTGACGCTTTGCTTGACGGCAGAGATGCACTTTGCATTATGCCCACAGGTGCAGGCAAGTCAATGTGCTATCAGATTCCTGCATTACTTCTTGACGGGGTAACAATTGTTGTGTCACCTCTAATTTCGCTTATGAAAGATCAGGTCGGCTCGCTTGTTCAGTCGGGAGTTCCGGCGGCATATATAAACAGCTCGCTTTCATATCCGCAATATCTCCGAGTGCTTTCAAATGTTGAGAACGGAAAATACAAAATCATCTATGTTGCACCCGAAAGATTGTTGACTGACGGATTTCTTGACACCTGTCAAAAGATTAAAATTTCGATGGTTGCAGTTGACGAGGCACATTGCGTTTCGCAATGGGGACAGGATTTCAGACCGAGTTATCTCAAAATCGTTTCATTTATTGAAAGCCTTGCAAATCGCCCGATTGTCGGAGCGTTCACGGCAACGGCTACGAATGATGTAAAAAAAGATATAAAGAAAATTCTCAGGCTTGAAAATCCTTTTGAAATTACAACGGGATTTGACCGTCCGAATCTTTTCTTTGGTGTAATAAAATCTTCGTCAAAGGACGAAAAACTTATTGACCTCATTCGTGAGCGTGGCGACAGGTCGGGAATTGTCTATTGTGCAACCCGAAAAAATGTTGAATCCGTGTGCGAATTGCTCTGCGACAACGGCTTTTCGGCAACAAGATATCACGCCGGACTTGATGAATACGAACGCAAAAAGAATCAGGAAGATTTCGTTTTTGACCGAAAAAATATTATGGTTGCCACCAACGCTTTCGGTATGGGAATCGACAAGTCGAATGTTACATATGTAATCCATTACAATATGCCGAAAAATATTGAAAGCTACTATCAGGAGGCAGGACGAGCAGGTCGTGACGGCGGAGAAGCTGATTGTATTCTGCTTTACAGCCCGAAAGATGTTAGGCTCAATCGCTTTATGATTGAACATTCAGAGGGCAACGAGGAGCTGACAATTGAAGAAAACGAGCAAATCCGTGAGCGTGACTTTGAACGCTTGAAATATATGACTTTTTACAGCACAACAAACGATTGTCTGCGTGGATTTATCCTGCGATATTTCGGCGGCGATAAAAAGGCTTACTGCGGAAAATGTTCCAACTGTCTTTCTGTTCACAAGCTTGTTGATGTCACAATTGACGCTCAAAAGATTATGTCCTGTATTGCAAGAACAGGGCAGAGGTATGGCAAAACCGTGATTTGTGATGTGTTAAAGGGCAGTAAAAGCGAGAAAATTCTCAAATCCGAGCTTAACAATCAATCAACCTACGGAATAATGAAAGATGTTGGCACAAAACATATTTTTGGCACAATTGATTTTCTTGCCGAAAAAGAATACATTTCAGCTGACAATGAAACCGAGGTTCTAAAACTTTTGCCAAAGAGCCGTGATGTGCTTTTCGGACGGGAACGGCTTGTGATGAAGAAAGTCGAAAATTCCGAAAAGGTTGTCAAAACACACCGCCCCGAAGTGCCTGTCAATTCCGAAATGCTCGATGCACTCAAGGCTTTGCGAAAAAGCATTGCATCAAAAAAGAGCGTTCCCGCTTATGTTATTTTTACCGATGCAACGCTGATTGATATGTGCAAAAAATGTCCTGAAACACTTGATGAAATGCTTGAAGTTTCGGGCGTGGGCAGAACAAAACTTGAAAAATTCGGAAAAGAATTTCTTGAAGAAATCGCAAAATTCAGATAACTTCATACTATGATAAAGGATGAACGAAATTGTTTGTCCTTTTCTTTTACAATTTTCAAAATTGTATTGAAATGATTAGTACAAAGTGATACAATAGTTACGGAGAGAGAAACAGATTGGAGGCATTTTTATGGCTGATATATTTGATTACATAAGCTGGCGTGGTGATTTGTCATTTGAACAGGACAGCTTTAACGAACTTGACGCACTTGTGCTTTCACGGCTCTCATATCTTCCGTTTGACGGTGCAGTTTCGTCCTGTCTGTTTGACGAAATCACCCTTGAACAGGCGGCAATGCGAATTTTTGCAACCGATGATTACGAGAAAAACCTCTTGTGGAAAGGCGATGCCGACCTTTTAAAAGCGGCGGCAGAGAGCAAGAGATTCGGCAAAATTCTTGTTTCGGGTTATGTCAACGAGGTTGAGTCCGATGTGAGTATGCAGTTTTCTGCAATCACTTTTGAATTTCTTAAAAAGAATTATTTTATCTCGTACAGAGGCACGGACAATTCACTTGTCGGCTGGCAGGAGGACTTCAATATGTTCTTCACATTTCCGTTGCCGTCACAGAAAAAGGCCCTTGATTATTTTGAAAAGGCAGTCCGTCTGCTTGACGGAAAATTCATTCTCGGCGGTCACTCAAAGGGCGGAAACCTTGCCGTTTACGCAAGCGCTTTCAGCAACGAAAATTCAAGAAAACATATTGACTATGTTTATAATTTTGACGGCCCCGGATTTTCACTTGACAAAATCAAGGACAGCGGATTTTACAGCATTTACGATAAAATTTACACTTTTGTTCCGCAGTCAAGCATTTTCGGTATGATGTTTGAACACGAGGAGAGCTATACGATTGTAAAGAGCAATCAGAAAGGTTTTCTTCAGCACGATATTTATTCGTGGGAGATTGAGCAAAACAGCCTTATTCGCTTGAATAACACAACAAATTTCAGTGTTTTCTTTGACCATACATTCAAGGAATTTCTTTCTTCTCTCACGATTGAGCAGAGAAAGGATTTTACAAAAGAGGTTTTTGCACTTTTGTCGCTAACCGAAACCACCACATTTAACGAGATGATAAAAAATCCGTTTAAGAATACAGGTACAATCCTAAAATCCTTTGCAGGTCTTGACAGCAAAACAAGGAATATGCTGCTCAAAACAATCTTCGCATTCGTAAAAAGTGCAAAGAATAATTTCTCCGACATAACAGGCGGTCAGAACCAAATTGCCGTCAGCTGATTATAAAATAATTCTATATGCCCCGATGCTTTAAAGTGTCGGGGCATTTTCTCTGCCTAAAATTATATGTCAAGCCAAAATTTCCGTTTTGGCAATTGCCACTTTGGAAAAACTGATTGTTATTATCTTGCTTATTTTGTATAATATAACTATAAACAAAGAGCAATACGCTCAAAAACACAGACAAAATTAAATAATAGGAGGTAATTCTATGAAAAACACCAAACTAAAACACTGCACAAGAAAATTTATAAGTTTTTCACTTGTAGTTTGTTTGCTGACGGGAATACTTTCGGTAACGGCTTCGGCTTTAACGCAAAATCAGGACGGCTATGCGGGTTTGTACAACAAAGTTCCGTCAAGCAACGGCGCAGGTTATACCTACCGATTTCTTTCCGCAAGCACAATTGCAATCACCGATTATAACGGCTACGATACTGAGGTAACCATTCCGTCAAAAATTGACGGCTACACCGTTACAGGTGTTGAAAATATGGACACTTCAAACATCAAAAAAATTGTAATGCCAGACACGGTTACATATATCGGTGAATGTGCTTTCGGTGATTATGATGACAGCGTTCCGCTTGAGGAAATTGTATTGTCAAAAAATTTGAAAACAATCGGCCAGTCTGCATTCAGAAATTGTTATAGTTTAAAGTCAATCGACATTCCGGATAGTGTAACGGAAATTGAAGACAGGGCGTTTTTGAGTTGTTACGCTCTTGAAAATATTAGTGTGAGTCAGAATACAAACTTTGGCGATGCTGCTTTTGGCGACGGACTTTGGAGTTCAATTCCTGCTTTGAGCGATGATTATAATGCGTGGTTATATGATGAAAATGCTTCGGACTTTTTTGTATGGAACGGTTGTCTGTTTGCTTACAGAGGTAGCAGTAAAACTCCCGTTATTCCGTCAGGTGTTTGCGGAATCGCTGATAAGGTGTTTGAATATTCCGACATAACAGGTGTTACAATTCCCGAGGGAGTAAGATATATAAATAATGGCGCATTTCAAAATTGTACCGCTCTTAAAAGCGTAAAATTTCCAAATTCTCTAAAAAGAATTGGCAGTGTCGCATTTAGTGGTTGTACTTCACTTTCTTCCATAACATTCGGTTCTGGCTTGAAGAGTATTGAATACAACGGTTTTTCTGATTGTGAGTCTTTGAAAAAAGTAGTTCTGCCCGAAGGTCTTGAAAAACTTGAAGGTGTATTTTATGAATGTTATAACCTTGAAAATATAACATTTCCAAGTTCACTTTCTGAAATTGATAATAGTTCATTTTATGATACAAAGTGGTACGCTAATATTGCCTACGGCGCTCCGATTTATTGCGGAGGAGTGTTCTTAGGTTTTAAATATGATTATAGTGTTCCGCTTGAAAATATAAAAATTAACTCTACATACACCGTCCGTGCAGGAACAAAGACGGTGTATATGGACGAGTGTTATGTTGACAAACTTACAACACTCAATTTGCCTGACGGTTTAAAATCATTGACAATAAAATACCCGACCAATGTAAACAGCAATTATAAGATAACAAAACTTACTGTTCCCGAAAGTGTTGACTATGTTGACATTGAAAGTATGTACGATTTAAAAACACTAAAACTTCCGACAACAGCAAAGTTGGATATTAATTGCTTTATGAATTGCCCTGCAATAGAAAGCCTTACTATTCCAAAGGGAAATATTCGTCTTGAGGCTTTCTTGAACAATTGCGTCAAGTTGAAGTCGATAACACTTCCGAGTGATACATTGGAAGTTGTCGGTACAATTGGCAGTAAAAATCTTACAAGTGTAAATCTTTCAAATGTTCGCATTTTGAGAGGCGGTTTTAATTCGTGTACAGGACTTACAAAGGTTAATTTGCCCGATTCGCTTGTAAGCATTGACGGGGCATTCAGCGATTGTACTAACCTTACAACAATAACAGGTGGTGCAAATGTGCGTTATATCGGCGACAGTTCGTTTGCAAACTGCTCAAAACTCAACAGCTTCGGCAGTATCGGCAGTAATTTAAGTGTTCTTGACCACCGTGCATTTACGGGTACGGGTTGGTACAACAATCAGAAAGACGGCGTTGTTTATTTTCAAAACTTTGCCTATTGCTACAAAGGCACTATGCCGAAAAATACTCAGCTGACATTTAAAGAGGGAACAAAGGCGATAGTAGGCGGATTTATTTTCGGTGATCTCGAATTAACTCCACGCAATGTTGCATATTTTGAATCGCCTATACTTACAAAGGTGGTAATCCCGAAGAGCTGCCAGTATATCGGTTACTACGCATTCTTTGGTTGTGAAAGCCTGAAAAATATCACCCTCAACGGCGGAGAACTTGTAGAATTTAATGCTTTTGAAAATCACGGTTGTGAAACGATTACGCTTCCGTCAACAATGCGTGTTGTCGCTGACAGTTCATTCACGGGCAAAAAATTGAAAACCGTAAACCTTAACGACGGTTTGCAGTACATTGGTGAAGATGTATTTTTCTCTATGGGAAATATTAAAAATATGACAGTCCCTGCAAGCGTAACCCATATTGGAAAATATGCTATAGGTTACTATCCTGTCGATCCTGATGATCCTTTCTCATATCCCGAAGTTATTCCGAATTTTGTGATTTACGGAACAAGCGGTACTGAGGCGCAGACTTATGCTGAGAAGAACAACATTCAGTTCAACAGCATTGCGTCTGGAACAACTGTAAAAGGTACTGTAAAAAGCTATCTGTCCGCAAGCGACACGGTTACAATTCAGCTTATAAAATCGGGTGCTGTGGCATATGAAACGACAGTAAAAGGCAACACCGCCGACTATTCAATTTCAGGTGTTGCAAACGGAACATATACACTGAAAGTTTCAAAAAATGCCCACGCTGACAGGGAATACACGGTCAAAGTTTCAAGTGCTGATGTAACGCAGAATGTTGAAATTTTTCCAATCGGTGATGTGAACAACGACGGTATTATCTCGGTTATAGATGCAACCCTTGTTCAGAAATATATCGTAAATCTCGAAAGCCTTACAGATTTGCAGAAAAAGTCGGCAGAGGTGAACGGCGACGGTATAATAAATATTCAGGACGCAACCGATATTCAGAAAATGGTTGTACAATTAAAATAACCCAAACCATTTTTCGGTTTCTTAAAATATAGAAAAATTCCCGACACAGTTTATGCTGTGTCGGGAATTTTCTTTTGTGCTATTTAAATGTCAATTGTGAGTTCAACGGGACAATGGTCTGAACCCAAAACTTCGGTGTGGATTTTTGCACCGTCAAGTTTGCTTTCAAGAGCTTTTGAAACAATGAAATAGTCAATACGCCAGCCCGCATTCTTTTCACGAGCTTTGAATCTGTATGACCACCACGAATACACACCCTCTGTATCCGGGTAGAAATAGCGGTAGGTGTCGATGAATCCGTCATCGAGCAAAGCCGTCATCTTTGCACGCTCTTCATCGGTAAATCCGGCATTTTTACGGTTGGTTTTCGGATTTTTCAAATCAATTTCGTTGTGTGCAACATTCAGGTCACCGCACATAATAACAGGCTTTTTCTCTTCAAGTTTCTTTAAATACGCCTTGAAATCATCTTCCCATTTCATTCGGTAATCAAGCCTTTTGAGTTCATTCTGCGAGTTTGGAGTGTAGCAGGTGACAACATAGCAATTGCCAAATTCAGCCGTAATGACTCTGCCCTCGTGATCGTGCTCGTCAATGCCGATTCCGTAACTTACATTCAAGGGTTCCTCCTTGGTGAACATAGCCGTTCCCGAATATCCCTTTTTGTCGGCATAGCACCAATACTGATGATAGCCTTCAAGCGAGAGGTCAATCTGTCCCTCTTGAAGTTTTGTTTCCTGAAGGCAGAAAATATCTGCGTCAACATCTTTGAAAAAGTTCTCAAAGCCCTTTGTCACGCAGGCACGAAGTCCGTTTACATTCCACGAAATCAATTTTTTCATAATTTACTCCCGTACATACAAAAGGGAGCAAGCATTGCCTGCTCCCAATTTTGCTAATCTGTTAATTATTCTTCTGCGGAAAATTCATCCTTGCCTACACCACAGAGAGGGCATACCCAATCTTCGGGTACATCTTCCCATGCTGTGCCTGGAGCAACACCGTTATCGGGATCGCCGATTTCAGGATCGTAAACATATCCGCAAACATCGCATACATATTTCATACTATCAAATCTCCTGTTCAAAGTCTGTTGTGTAATCGGTTAGTTGTTGGTCATACGATTATCAAGCTGACTTTTTTGATTTTTTATTGTTTTAATGATTACTTAAAGTATCTGTTAAGAAGACCTCTAAAGCCTGCTCCGTGTCTTGCTTCATCCTTTGCCATCTCGTGAACCGTGTCATGAATAGCGTCAAGGTTCTGAGCTTTTGCACGCTTTGCAAGGTCAAACTTACCTTCGCAAGCACCCGTTTCTGCATCTACACGCATCTGAAGATTCTTCTTTGTGCTGTCTGTAAGAACTTCGCCTAAAAGCTCTGCAAACTTAGCAGCGTGTTCAGCCTCTTCATAAGCATACTTTGTAAATGCGGCAGAAACCTCAGGATAGCCTTCTCTGTCTGCAACTCTTGCCATTGCAAGGTACATACCAACTTCGCTGCATTCGCCCTCAAAGTTAGCTCTGAGATCCTTGAGAATATCTTCGCTTACGCCCTTAGCAACGCCAACCTCGTGAACAGTTGCAAAAGAAGCCTCTTCGTCCATCTTCTTGAACTTTTCCTTTGGTGCCTTACAAACAGGGCAGGCCTCGGGAGCTTCAGGACCTTCATAAACATAACCACATACTGTGCAATACCATTTCATAATTACTTCTCCTTTGTAATAAATATTAGTGTACTTCTGCCGAGCATTTGGGACATATGCCGTAGTAGATAACAAATCTGTTTTCTACCTTAAATCCCTGTTCGGCAAGCTGAGACACAAGGTCATCAGCGCTTGATTTGTCTTCAACATCAATAACTGCTTTGCATTTGTTGCAGACAAAGTGGGGATGCGGTTCGGTGTTGCCGTCAATACGCTCCTCACCGTTTACATTACATATAACGCTGACCTTTCCTTCGTCTTTAAAAAGAGCAATGTTTCTGTAAACAGTGCCAAGACTGAGGTCGGGAATTTCAGGTTTTAATTTATCATAAACCCAGCGTGCGCTCGGGTGAGTATCCGTGCTACACACAGCGTTGTAAATTGCATTGCGTTTTGAGCTGAAATTTCTTTTTGCCATAATTCATAAATCCTTATGCAATATTAGTCAGTACTAATTAGCTTGAAATCAGTAATCAGTATTAACTTTGGCTATATTGTAGCACAGTGATTTTTGATTTTGTTTACATAAAAGAATTATAATTAAAAATTTTAAAAAAATTATACACAAATAATCGGGAGGAAATATAGTGAAATCAAACAAAACAATAAAAATTCTCATTTTTATGGCGATACTTTTGCCCGCAATACTTCTTATATCAATAATGAAAGGTGCAACAAAAGAAACTATGGCTGAAACCGACAGCGTAAAGCTGCCTATAATAATGTATCACTCTCTTTTAAAGGACCCGAAACTTCAGAATGACTACACAATTTCGCCAACTCTTTTTGAAAACGATTTAAAATATCTGACCGAAAACGGATACACAACCGTTGTTGTAAAGGATTTGAGCAATTATGTTTACGGCAAAAAATCGTTACCCGAAAAGTGCATTATGCTGACCTTTGACGACGGTTACTACAATAATTACTATTATGCGTTCCCTCTGTTGAAAAAATACAAATGCAAAGCAGTTATATCACCGATTGCATCAATGTCCGAAAAATTCTCTGAAACCAAAGACATTTCCGTAACCTACGGCCATATTACATTTGACGATATGAAAGAGATGTCCGATTCGGGTTATGTAGAAATTCAAAACCATTCATATGATATGCACTCTTTAAAGTCACGAAAAGGCGTTTCTCAAAAGGCGGGGGAGAGTGACGAAACATATAAATCAAACCTTACCGAAGATGTCACCAAGGCACAAACCCTGCTTGAAAATGCAACAGGCAAAAAGCCGACTTGTTTTGTGTATCCGTTCGGTGCAAAAAGTGATTCAACCGAAAAGTTTATAAAAGAAATGGGCTTTTCGTGTACACTTACGTGTACAGAAGAGCCCAATGTAATTACCAAAAATCCCGACAGCCTTTATGAGCTGGGAAGATACCGCCGTGACGGCAGAGAGTCAATGCAAAATCTTCTTATCCGCATTAACACAAAGTCATAATCATTCTTATGCGGCAGATTTTTTAGCCTTAGTGTCTCTTACAAATGCTTCGCACAAGGCTATAAATATGAAGAACAACGGAGTTGTAATCGGCTGATAAAGGTTTACAATAGCCTGAACAGCGTAGCAGATTACAGCCGAAACGCATACAATCAGCATTGGATTTTCCTTGGCATACTTAACTGCGTTCTTGATTGTACCGCACACAATAGCAAGGTAGGAGAGAAGTCCCGTAATTCCGATTGTAATAAGGTAGTTGAGATACTCATTGTGAGCGGCATTTGTTGAGCCGTCTCCGTATTTTGAAAGGTCGTCAAAGTATGGTGTGAATGCACAATAGAACATATCAGGACCAACACCAAACAGCTTTTCAATGAATGACGCATCGCCGAAAATCCATATTGACCGTATCCACATAAAGCCTCTGTGAGTACCCCACCTGTCGTTAAAGCGGATAATTCTTTCAAAACTTCCGAGGTCGGTTTCTGTATCAATGCAGCTGAAATAAATTACAATGCCGATTAACGCAACCGCACAAAGTCCGAAAATAACCGTAAGTACAATCGGCACGGCTTTTGAAAGCGTAATATTCGGTTTTTTGTAGTCGAGAAGATACAAAAGCGCAGTAATCACCGCACAAATTGCAAACAGAACCCAGCCAATGTTTGAGAAAACGAAAATTTCCTGAAATTTATCAAAACCTTTGCTTTTGTCATCAAAACAGAGCGAAAACAGCCTAAGCAGTTTTGCAAACAAGAGCATAACAGTGGCAGAGAGGAAAAATCTTTTCAGCCTGACAATTCTGCTTGAGAACCATATAAGGTAAACAACCATAAATACAGCCATACCAAGAATACCCGAGTCGCTGTCGGCAGTCATAAGGGCCGCAAAGCCAAATCCTGTTGCAACAAGATAAATTATTCTGAGCAAAGTTTTTTCTGTGATAACCGACATTGCAATCATAACAGGCAACGCTATACAGATGTAGCTTGAAAGCAGGTTCTTGTTGCCGATTGTCGAAGTGAAGTTCGTAATGGTCTGTTGGTCGCTCAATTGTGTAAACATTCCGAGTGGGTCAACATAGAATGCGTTGAGTATTGCAAGTGCATATACGACTATTGAGCCAAATGCAAGTGCAACAAATATGTACTCAAAATATTTAAAGCATCGTGTAATCAGAAAATATGCGGCAGTGTAAAATGCCATCAGAACAAGGCCGTTGTTTCGTCCCTGAGTGCCCAGAAGAGCATCTGAAGGGCTTGATGACAATATGGTTGATATCACATTTATTCCGAGAAATGCGATAAATGCCCAGTCCATAAACGAGAAAACTTCATAAAAATGTTTCGGTTTAGGTTTTTCAAGTTTCGGTTCTTCCGGCGGCTTATCAACACTTGCCGTCATAACAATAAGAAATTCCGCAACAACGAGAATACCCGTTAATATAATGAAAAAGTAATACTTATCGTGCCTGATGTTAAAGTATGCATCCGTAAAAAACAACGGAAAAAGCGTGAACATAACAAGCAGATAGTAGTTTGTAAGTGCCTGCCTAACCGAATATTTTTCTTTCGGCGTGGCAGAGCCTGAATTTTTGTGCTTTGTTGAAGCCATAATCAAAGTAACCTTTCAAAAGATAATATAATACTATTTTATAACGCATACACAATGTTGTCAAGAAATAAAGTCGGCTTGATTTCCCATTTTGTTGACTGAATTTAATTGCAATAAAATTTAAAAAGAACAATAATTGCATATTATTAGGCATTTTTATTATCAAAATCATATTTTAGGAAAAATAAGTATTGTATTTATCGCTATAAAATGGTATAATTTGAACTGTGATGTATATTTCCATATTTGCAGGACAAAGACTTTTGTAAGAAAATTTAAAATTTATTTATGAATTTTATCTATTTGCAGATTGGGTGGTTTTATGAAAAAATTAGTTATATTTGGTTTTGACGGTACGCTTGCCGATACGGCTCCCGGAATTTTATATTGTTTCAATACAACGGCTGTTGCAATGGGTTATGAGCCTGTTGAACACAGCGCACTTTACGGTGTAATCGGCGCACCGCTTGAATATGGATTTAAAAAACTCTTTAATATGAGTGATGACGAAATTGAATATGCTGTCAAGAATTACAGCAAACTCTACTCTCAAAAGGGAAAAGAGATGTTCACCGTTTATGACGGAATCTATGATGTCTTAAGAGAACTCAAGAAAAACGGCTTTAAGCTTGCAATCGCAACTCAAAAGCATAAAATGTTCACAACAGATATGCTTGAAACATATGAGGCATCCGATGTGTTTGACGCAGTTTGCGCAACAGATGTAGGCACAAACCTCACAAAGAGCCATTTGCTTTTGCAGGCGTGTGAGCAGACAGGTGTTTCGGTTGAGGAGAGCGTTCTTGTAGGTGACAGCACAATCGAGGCGAACGGTGCGGCTGAAATCGGTATGGACTTTCTCGCCGTTCTCTATGGCTGGGGCTTCAAGACAAAGGAAGAAATCGAAGGCTATAAGTGTTGCGGCATCGTGACTTCACCCGCAGAAATCCTTCCAAAAGTTATGGCATTGTGATTGCCGGACATTGTACGGATAATAACTGAAGCAATCACAATTGAATTCGAGACATAATACAGTCAAAATCCATCGGGCAGTCACTAAATGGCCGCCCGATTTTGCGTAATCTTTGATGTAAAATAAAAAATATTACGAAATTTAAATAAAAAGCGAAAATACTGTTGACAAAATCAAAAATATAGTATATAATAATCAAGCTGTTGTTGATAAACAACATTTCGAGGTGTAGCTCAGTTTGGTAGAGTGCTTGGTTTGGGACCAAGATGCCGCAGGTTCAAGTCCTGTCACCTCGACCATATCGAGTATTCATAAGGGATTTGACTTTATGAATACTCGATTTTTGTTTTTCATCTTGATTTTTATGTACCGAGCAGACTTTGTGTCTGCTATTTTTTGTTATGCCGATTTCGGTTCTGTAAGGTATTCGATTGAAACACCTTGTCGTATATCGGCTGTGTAATTTTCTCGGCTGTAACATTCGGGTATGACAATATAACCGATAAAGCGATAGTAAATCACTATTCGTTGCGTTCTGTTTTTGCCTGTACCCTCTGTTTCAAACACATCAATATGGTCAATAAGCTCTCTGAGCAAAGGTGCGGTCAGTTTTTGCATTTGCATAAACTGCCTTACGGTTTGGATAAACTTTTCGCACTCCGTCTTTTGCCGATGACTGTCCGACATTGCCGTTTTCAATGTGTGAATTTTTGATTTCAGTTCCAATCTTTCAACTTCGTATTTATGCGAAAGTTCCGAAAACCATTCGTCACTCACTTTGCCTATTGCATTATCTTCATAAAGCTTTTCGTAAAGTTTTATCACCGTTTCAAGCCTAAGTTCCGCTTTGTGAAGTGCCTCTTCATTTGCCTTTTGTTCGTTTGCTAATGTGGTTTCATTCTTCTTAATCAGCAGTTCCGCAAAATATTGTTCGTCACAAAGCAGAAAATGTGCCATTTGCCTAAGTTCCGCTTTAACAACTTCTTCAAGAGAATCAGCTCTGACATAATGCCTTCCGGAGCAATTCCCACGATAATCGACCTTGTTGTCTGAACAAGTAAAATAGTGAATATCCTTGTTTATGGTATTGGTATGGTAACGCATTTTGCTGTGGCAGTCGCCGCAATATATCAATCCGTTAAAAATACTTCTTTCGCCGTTTTCCTTTTTGGGAGCACGGCGTTTTGTTTTTGAAGTTATTTCTTGCACTCGCTCAAAAACTTCACGATCGATTATAGGCTCGTTTGCATTTTTGAAAACAGCCCAATTTTCTTTATCATTCGGGTATCTCCTCTTATTCTTAAAAGACTTGGAATATGTTTTGAAATTGATAATGTCTCCGCAGTATTCCTGTTGTGACAGTATTTTTTGTATTGTTGTTTTACACCATTTGTACGGATTGGTTTGTGTTTTCTTTCCGCCCCTGTTTAGGCCTTTTGAGTGCCAATAAGCCATAGGTACAAGAACTTTGTTTTCCTGCAAAATTCTTGCAATGGTTTCGTTGCCTTTACCGTCAAGGCACATTTTGAATATGCTTTTCACAACGGTTGCGGCCTCCGGGTCAACAATCCATTTCTTTTTATCGTCCGGTGATTTCATATATCCGTATGGCGGTTGAGACAAAGGCTCACCCATACTACCTCTCAGCCTGTGAGATGAACGAACCTTTTTTGAAATATCTCTTGCGTACATTTCGTTTAAGATATTTTTGAACGGAGCAATTTCACTCTCGCCTTCGTCGCTGTCTATGGCATCGTTTACGGCAATAAAACGAACATTATGCTCGGGAAAGTAGCTGTCTGTATAATTGCCGACCGAAACATAATCACGACCCAGACGGGATAAATCTTTAACCATTACGGTAGAAACCAGTCCGATTTCAATATCGTTGATAAGCTGCTGAAATCCCGGACGATTGAAATTTGTTCCGGTATATCCGTCATCCACATAATATTTTGTATCCGTTAAACCCATTTCTTTCGCCTTAACGGATAACAGCTTTTTCTGATTTGAAACAGAATTACTGTCACTGTCTGTTCCGTCATCACGGGATAAGCGGCAATAAAGAGCAGTTATCCCTATTTGGTTTTTGTTTTTCGACTGCATTTTAGTCCTCCTTTCCGACAGTCGAACATCTATATCCGCTCTCTACTTTATTACCGTTTTCAAATCCTTGCAATTCTGCAAAATCACCGGTTAGATATTTTTGGATACGGTGTTTAAAATGATTGTTATCGGCAAAATGAATCATGTCCGGTTTTTCAAAACGGGATTCGACTGTGTATGTTACGCCGTTGAAACAGTATTTTTTATTTTCGTTACTGAAATTTGTAATATATCGCCTTGTCATCTTTCGTCTCTCCTGTTTCTTTCTCTTTGTCTCTGCCATTTTTCAAGCAGTGAAATGATTGTCTTTTGCATATCGGATTTGGTGTAGTTTTTCGAAAAATATTTGCGTATATCATCTTCCATAAATCTAACTTGCTCTTTTTGATTGGGCTTTTCTTCGCATAAAACGGCAAACACAACATCGGTTGAATATTTGCCTTGTTCACTAAACTTTCTCAATCGCTGTGCTTGTGATAATGACGGTGTAGCGTCGATAAATTCGATTTGGTCAAGTAATGTTCTCTGCTCATATTCCGACAGATATGAAATCTCAACCGCCGGAGTAAAGGCTATCCTTTCCTCGTCAACAAGTTTAAGTAATTCAGGTATCAAGTATGTCAGGCGGATATATCGCTGAACATTTCTGCCGCTTTCGGTATCGGATATGTTATCTCTTGACTTGTGGACAACTTGTCCATAAGATTTACCTTGATGTTTTAAGGCTTCTAATTTCATTTTGTAAGCAAAAGCTTTTTCACTTGGCAATATATGTTCACGGTGTATGTTTGAATCCACCATTTGTACAATCGCCTCATCTTTTGTAAGTTCTTTTATTGTTACGGGTATGCTTGTTATCCCTAACGCTTTGTAAGCTTCAACTCGTCTGTGTCCGCTGATAATTTCGTATTTACCTGCCGGAAAAGGACGGACGATTATCGCCTCAAGCAACCCGTTTTCTTTTATGCTTTCTGTTAATTCTTGCTGCTCGATTCCGCTTCTTTCCTTAAACGGATGATTTTCAAACGGAACAAGCAAATTTACATCTACTGTTTTTGTCATTTTAACCTCCATATATATTTTTTCTCGGCCGGTAACAGTCTTAATCTATTAAGTCTTATTACCTTCTGCTCTTCGGAAATCAAGAAAACCGAAAATCAGAATTGTTTTAGATAGATAATGTTCGGCTTGCCTTGACCTTGTCTTTTGCGCAATATCAAATCCGCTGTTTCAAGTTCAGAAAACAACTTACATATCTTTTCGTGACCGAAATGCAGTTTTTCCTGAGCGGATTTTATTGTGAAATACTGATACACTCTGCCTTGCTTATCAATCCATCCGTTTTTGACGGACAGATACATTCGGTCAAGTAAAAGACCATATAACATTTTGGCGTCGGTTGAAACCGATTTGTACTTTTCTTCAAACAACGCTTTCGGCACTTTGTAGAAAGCAAAGTTCTTGGCGTCCGATATTTTGAAATATCTGTTCACTGTGTCACCTCCGTTTCTGTATTGATTTGGTGCCGAAATCGGCAAATTTTTCGCTTGTATGATTTTTTTATTTTGAATTAGTGTAACTATATTAAATTAGTTGTTATCATCATATTTGCGGCGGTTTTTGATGATTTTCACACCTCTTTTTGCTTTGTACTTCGGGCAGAAAATAACGGTTGCTTTGTAACTTTGTTTACATTTGTTTTTGCATCTAAGGCAAAGACTGTTGTATGTTCTTCTGCCTGTTTTTGGATTTATGAAAAAATCCCATTCTTGTTTTGCTTTCTTTGATAATCTCGGCATTGTAAAAACTCCTTTCACTTGTTTGAACCGGGGGAGGCATTTTGTACCCCCTGCAAGGCAAAAAAATTTAAATTTTTTCGTATTTTTTATTAAATCTATTAGCAAGTTTTTTCATTAAAACTTATTTATTAAGTCGTGATGACAAATCTTAGCGAGCAGACCGTTTTTACTCCTGCGGCGAAAAAAACGGTAAAAACATCTTGTCAGGGATACCCTGAAACCCCGATTGAAATTTACCCCTTCACTCATTTGGACATGAGGTATCAAAATGCACACCCACTTTTCTTGATTTTCAAAAAATTTATATTTTTCTTTAAGGATATTTTGCAATCAGTTCGTTATATTGCTCTAAAAACATAAAAAAGTCCTTTCCCGAACAAACAGGAAAGAATTTAACGCTGTACGAAACAAAATCGAGCAACAAAAAAACGCCGCAGAAACAGACATACAAAAGGATATATTTATCCATTTATATATCTGGTTTCGTACGGCGCCTTGTAGATTAGTTTAAAACACTATCTCCGCTTGCTCGATTAGAAATCGTAAATATTTACTTGATAATACAATTCTACAGTATTGTTTTTTGAATTTCAACAGTTGTTTTTGAGTTTGTTTCGAGGCGTTGTCGAATAGCAACACATCATTGTCCTAATCAGTATTATTTTACGAAAGTTTTGTCGTTTCAAAAAATAATGCCGATTATTTTAAGTGATTCGCAAGTATCTTATTCTTTTGCTCTTCCATTTCTGAAATTTCTCTTTCAAGAATATTCATTTCCTTCTCGATTTCTTCGATTTCAGAAACTATGTCTTTTTGTGTTTTGATATCTGGTAAAGGTATTCTAATTGAATTAACAGTAGGTAACGCTAATTCAATTTGTCCACTTTGACCTGTTGCCATAGCTTCAATATTTTTGAAACCGATATTTGCCAAAGCATACAATACATACTTTGGGAGAACTTTCTCCTGATTTAATCTTACAATTGTAATATGACTGTCAACAACAAAATCGCCGTCTAAATCAAACAATGTAACCCTACCAGCTGTACCTACACCAGTTGAATTGATTAAAATATCGCCTTTTTGCAGATTTCGTTCATCAGAAATGAAACTATCCGAAACATAGTAGCGTTTAGAAAAATCAAAATTATTATATCCTCGAGCCTGACCGGATTTAATAATTTGAATTGAAGATGTTCCATATTTTGCACTTTTGCCTCTTTGAACCATATTGGTTAGTTTTTCCAAACGTTCTAAATCGTAGGAAAACCATTCTGCTTTTTTCAATTTTCCCCTCAAATTAGCGTGTTTCACAATTTTGGAATTTTCTTCAGTTTCAACAAGTTCTATTTCGTTGATAATTTTTTCTTGAACTTTAGTAGGCGGAATAGGGATTTTTATATCCACATCAGAATCATTCAAGTTCTTAATATTAGCTCCTGTACAAATGTTGCTCATATAAGTTCTTGTGTTATACGACGAAAGTATTGAAAAAACATATTTAGGCAAAAGATTGTGCGCCTTTTCTCCAAATTCATTTTCTCTAATAATCCCCATAAACCCGCCTGCATAATATGGCACTTCTTCAGAAATATATGCCACTTTTCCAACGTGACTTCTGCTTCCACTAGACATACAAATAAATATGTCGTCCTTATTTAATTTTGCTGCTTCATTAGCTTTAAACGATTCGTCCAGAAACACTTTCTTCGTTACTTCGAAATTGTTGTTCAAAGTTATATTGTCAGCGGTTAGAATTACGTTAGAAGTTTCTCGATATACTTGATCATCCTTGTCGTAAGTTATTCCCTTGATTATATCATAATTCCTTTTAAGTCGTTCTCTGGGATATTGAGTATCGAATACAAGTTTTACATTTGCATTAAGATTGACGATCTTTTCAAAAGGAATTTTTTTCAGATTTATTAACTCATACGACTCAACAACACTGATGTTGTTTTGCAGTCCCTCATCTATCTCAGGATATACATTCTGAAACGAAGAATAGACATAATAATTTGCCTTTTTCGAATTAAATTGATCATTTTCATCAAACAATTTAGTTCCTTCGGAAAGCATTTTTATTCCTTCATGTCCACGAGATTTTGAAAATTCATATCCTAGGAACGCCTTTTCTTCTTGCTTTTCGCCTACCTTTGTTAATACTGTTTTTTGTCCATACGACAACAGGAAATACACAATTTTTTCTTGTTCTATATTCAAGACTTTTTCAAAGAACAAATTACCCAGCTCTTTATTTTGTTCTTCTTCTGACAGTAACTTAAATGCTTTGCTACCGATTAACTTTTTAACATTTGCTTGATTATTGAACCAAGCATAATAATCATCATAAATTTCTTCTTTTAAAAAATTACCATTAGGTTTTCGGTTAATAAAGCTAATATAATCTTCAAGTGAAATATTATCATATACAGCTGAAACATATTTACTAAAAGCTTTCTCAATACCTAAAACAGTAACATCTTTTGGCTTATCACAGAACGAGTTTACGGCAGTTTCTACTATTTTGTAGTCAGAATTAGAGCGACGCTTCAAAAATAGCGTCACAGTATTGGTGTTAGTTGCCATAAATGTATTTGAACCAAATTTAGTTATTGCTACTATTTTAAAATACTTAAACAAAATTTCTCTTGTCGCAGTATAAATCCCTGTGTTGCTTAGGACTGAACTTGGGAGAATAATTGCTGCATATCCACCGACCCTTAACAATTGTTTCATTCGCTCAATAAACAAGCACTCTATTTCCGAACTCTTATCTGTCAGTTTGTCAAAAAGCTCGAAAGACTCGGCACCGTATTTGACAGTGGATTTGAACGCATTTACAGAATAAGGAGGGTTTGCAATCAAGATATCGAACTGAGCATTGTTTCTACGATCTTCGTTAGTAGTTGATTTCAATTTGCCCTTATACTCTTTTGATTTTTCAAAATGGTCAAGTCCATTTGCTCTAATAATATTTGCTTCGCCATCACCATTAAGGAAAGAACTTACTTTTGAAGATTTAACAAGGCGATAATCGGCATCAATACCGTAAACATAATCACTTGCCCATCCAAACTTATCATAATCAATCCAACCCTGCAATTTCTTTCTTGCAATGGGTTTTGCCTTAGAAATATCAATTTCATCTTCGATAATAGATTGAACTTTGTCCATATATTCTGTAAGGAAATGTCCGGTACCGCACGCAAAGTCAATTACAGTTGGTAACATTTCAGCATCATTTGCTTTCAGCTTGTTTTCAATCATTTCCTTGATAGGCAAAGAGGAGACAATGTAGCGTGTGATTGGCACCGGGGTGAAATACTGACCGGCCTCTTGTTTTATGCTGGTATTAAGCAGCAACTCAAAGAAATCGCCCAAAAATTGTTGTTTATGCCCGTATCTGAATTGGTACGGTTGTAATAGTTCAACAACTTCACGTACAACTTTTGCGTTTAGTTTAAATGAAGTATCGTCATACACTTCGATGAAGGCAAACTCTGGATTTTTTTGCAAGCGCAATTTAACAAACATTTCCTTAATTGCTTTTTGCGTGTTACTATCTCCTATATTTTCCAGAGTGTTTGCGATATCATTGTCGGAGAAATCTGTGACATCAATATCCAAAAATCTATGCATCCCCTGCTTATAAAGGTCATTTAGACGGATTTGCAGGCTCTCGTCTGTATCATTTTCCAGCCATTGGAATTCAACTTGTTCGTTATCGTTTTTATCTTCGTCGATAATTTTACAAATAAATAAATTAAGAATCTTATTAAATGCGTTAGGTTTGTCAGACACAACATTATGGCGCAATATTTCTGCGAATTGGTTAAAAATACGACCACTATCATCTTTTGTAAGAGGAAGCAATCTGCTACGCACTAATGCTTTGATTTCAACATCATAGGCATTTGCCCATTCTTCAAAAACGCCATTATCTTTAGTGTTTTTGTTCCAATGGTCGTGTATTTCTTTTTGGTTAGTTAGTTCTGCCCATTCTTCATCGACTTTGATAATATTGTTTTTATATTCAATTTCATTTTGATTATATCGAGAAGTATATAGACAAAGATATTTTGTGGCTTTGTCTTGAACATAATACGAGAATAACTGTCCTCCGTTCTTGAGCATCTTTTTTGTTTCTTTTGAGAATTCAGTACCCCAAGTTTTACACTCAATCATCAAATATGCTTTTCCATCATTATCAAAAACTAAAATATCTAATTTGCCTTTTTCATTTCTACCAAGCGGGAATTTGTATTCTAAATATAAATTTTTCGGAGCATATCCTTTTTCCAGCAATCTATTTATGCACTCCAATACTACAAAGTTTTCAGAGTTTTCAAAATTGCTGGTAGTTAAATCGCCGCACTTTATGCCATCTTCTTCACTTACATCATTCTCGCGATATTCAATTTTAGATGTGTTGAAATTAACTCGAATTATGTAGTTGCTGTGCATAACATATTTTTTAAAATAAATGTTGCTTACCCCATCCTCAGGTAAAAATCCCATTCTATTTATTAAACTTTTTATGGTATCAATTGTGTTTTTCATCGTAACACCCTCATTCTTTCTCTAATATTATCAATTTCCGATTGATTGCCAGACAAAAAATCTACAATATCTTTCGGTAACTCACTTCTTCCAATAGCGGCTTTTGAAAAGAAATCAATTTTTTCCTTCTCTTCCAATCCAAGCATTGTTACGATTTTTTCTTGCATTTCGGGGGTAGGAGGTTTTACTCGTCCGTGAAAAATATCAACTAAGTATGTTTTTGATACTCCAATGTCTTTAGCAAAGTCAGCTTGGGAGTAATTATGTTGTTTGATTAGTTCAACAAAATACGCTCCAAAACTACCTTCTTCATATTTCGCTTTTGCCACTATTTCACCCCTCTAAAAAATAATAAATAAGTAAGCTAACTGCTGTACAATTTTATCATAAAATAAATGAAAGTGCAATAGGGTAACACATTTTAATTGCATTGCCCTACTGCATCGAATATATTTATATGTTATTCTTTGCGTATTACACATAAACATCACCGATATCTTTTTATTTACTGATACAGTCTTTATAGTAAATGTGGCTTAGCCGATTAATAGCAATCCTTATTATTGCAGTTAAACAACTCGCTTCGTTCAACAAGTTTTTCAAAGACATTAAGATCAACTTTTTCATATATAGCACATCTTGATTTATGATGAATCAAATGGTCGTACTCCTCATTCGCTAATTGCTAAATTGTTATTTAGTATTTAGCGATTTACTTATTGCTTATAATAGGTCTTAGGGTGTCACCCTAACGAGGTATTTGGGAGTGAGCTGCCCAAATACACTGCTCGCTCAGTATGTGCAGAAAGCGGGCAGATTACCGTTTGGATATCCAAATGGTCTGCTCGCTAAGATTATACATTTTAATCGAACAAATGAAATAAAGGCACAACTTGCTTGTTTTCCTCTGTAAGTTGTGCCTTGTTTTTAGTTGTATATTACTTGTTCATTAACAATTTCCATTGCTCGATTGCGAATATTATTCATCTTTCGCACCCACAACATCATATTTTCTGCTTTGAGCTTTTCTGTAACTTGCTCCTGCTCGGCGATCAATTTTACTGTCTGCTCAAATAAATTTTTAGCTCGTTTGTCTACATCGGCAAGGTAATTGTTAAGCTTACCCAATGTAAGAAGATTATAATAAAGCACTCGATGACTTGATTTCAAATAGCGTCTGTGTCTCGTTCCCCAAACACCGATTTGACTTTGATTTTCATCAGATAGTGTAAGATTTGGCAAAAGATAATCGCCTTGTTGCGAATAGCTACCGCCGATATTTTCAAAATTTGTTTTCATATCGAAGCCTCCTTATATTTGATAATTTAATTATACCGAATACAAAATGAAAAGACCAATGTGCGGATTATTGTTTGAATATGATGTTCAACTATCGGTAAAACTGTATTTTACCAAATCCCTTATGAACATCCGCACCACCTAAAGGGCAGATACAAAGGTATCTGTCTTTTTTGTTTGTTGGTTTTAAAATATCGTTTGCACGCTACTTGTTAGCTATGTGCTAGCTACGATATGTATTTTTCTGTGTTTTAGGGTGATTTAAGTATAGCAAAACCCCAGTAAACATCACATTTACTGGGGTAAAAAGCTATTGGTGCAGGTAACAGGACTTGAACTTAATATCTGACATTTATTATCGTTTAATAACATACTGAAATGTATAGTGTTTATGCGGTGTTTCAGGTTTTTACTTCTATTATCGTTTAGTTACTTTGTGCGCTATTTTGTATCTTGTAGCGCACAAATAGCGCACAAAAAAACGGGCTGAATAATATTTCAGTCCGTTTTAATTATTACAGGTTGTATAATTATAATATACTCATAGTATAGCTTTAAATGCGTTCTAAGCAACTTTTTTGATTTATCAATGGAATTATATTACTTTCTGCTAAAAATCGCACAGAACCTAATTTAGAGCATTTTAGAGCTATCTAACACCCTTGAAATTGAAATTCATTTCTGAATCGCTCGGAACACCGAGGGTCACAGAATCAAATGTGTGCGACATATACTCATTTTCAGGTGTAATTGATACTGGAATAAGTGCCTGACCTGAACCTATAACTGCATACAGGTTACCTGCAAAATTTTCATCTGCGAAACAATCAAGCTGAACCTTTGAAAATCGGGGATTTTCCCGCATTGAGAGAATCAACTTGACCGCACCCTCGGCAAATTTTCGATAAACTTCTACAAAATCCGAAGCTGTCGGAATAATGCCATCTGCAAAAGTCGGATATTCTGAAATTAACTGCCTTGCAGGGACAAAACGATACTCAGAGAGGTATTTTTTGAGAATAATATCAAATTCGGGTTTAGTCAAAATTTTGCTCTTTAGGATAGAATCGCTTCCAAGATTTTCTGTACACGCAAAATTTTTGATTGAAATTTTCTCCTTGACTTCCTCAAAAATTGCATTGATTTCCTCGACAGATTTATTTGCCTCAGAAACAATCTGATGTTCGGTTTCCTCGTTGTAGAAATCCGCTAAATCTTTTGTAAAGGTGGTGTTATTATATTCAATAGTCTTTCTTAAAGAACAAACCTTTTCGTAATAGGCTGTTGCAATGTTTTTCATCTGCTGAATGTAAATGTTCGTCATAAATTTTTATCTCCTTTTAGAATTTTTATTTAATGGAATGCTGATATTAAAACTCAAATCTTCATCATCGTTCCAGTGAATTTTAATGTTCAAACATTCGTTTGATGTCGGGATTTTTTTCTTTAAATTCTTAATCGAAATTTGAATTTCTTGTAGCTTTTTGTTCATAAAGAGCCTCCCTTTAGTGCGTTAAAGTGTTAAAATCTGTTATTCTTCGTTAATAATTTCTTTTAAAGAATTAAGTTCCTGCTGTAAATCATCAATTGTTGTAAAATCAGCCGATAGATTCAGAATTTTAACCGCTGATTGCAGACGAACATTCTCGTTTTCAGAACTAAGCAATTTAACAAGGGTTCGGCTTGCTTTGGTCGTAGCCTCTAATAATTCCTGACTGGATGACCTAAATAAGGTGTTTCGATACTCGCTCAATTGCTCTTGAAATTCGGGTGTCTGAACCTTTTTGGCAACAGTCTGACGGCATACTCCAAGAGCTTTTGCTGTTTCGGATAAATTGAATCCACTTGATACATAAGCCGTCAAGAGTTGTTCATTATTCAGCTTTGACATCTGAACAACCTCCGTGTCGCTTGTTGACAAGCTCAAATTCAGAATCTGGAAAATCCTCAGCAAGCCACGCTCTAAAAAATACGGCGTCCTCAGGCTGAAAATCGAAAATTCTTGTTCTGATACGATTCTTTCGGTCAATCAAAAGAATTATAAAAATATCATTTTTGGGATTCTGAATATTTGTGATTTTCTCAATGCTTAGATTATTTATAAGCATTTCAGTTACAAGTTTTGAATATTTTAGCGACTCGATAGATTCATTCCTTAAATTTTTATAAAATTCTGTCATATATTTCTCCTTTCTGTGGTATATAAGGCATATGCTCTAATATGCTTGTTTAATAATATCGGTTTTTAAAATGTTAAAAACGCTTAAAATGCTGATGAATACTGTGCTTTTTGGGATTTAGCCGTCTGGAAATTTAACAAAATAATTCAAAACAAATTTTGTTTGCAAAATTCTGTAAAAGAAAAATCTCCGCCCTGTCGAATAGAATCCGCCTGTCGCAATGAGTACGCTACAAAATTTTGTGCGTGTATTCCTGAACCTTTTGAAACTATTCGAGCAATCGGTTTCTTATACTTGCGGTCAAGCGATTGTTTAAGTGCCAGGCAACATTGCCGAGCTGAGCCGTCAGATTTAACAACTGCCGAATGACAATGACCTGCCACAGGTGTTCCCGTCACAATGTGCCGAGGTCTGCCACGCTTGCAAGACTTAATTTTTTGCTGTTTAGCAGTTCGGCTATCTGTATGACTGAAACAAATTAAGAAACTGCAACGCTGTTTTTTACAGTGATATCGGAACATTTGAAATAACTGTTCAAAATCCTTTGGCTCGATATCTTTATATATTTCAATACTGTATAAAATGCTCGGAAATTCAGTTTTAGAATTAAGCTGTTCTATTGTCAATTTCGACATTTCCAGAAGAACCTCCGCAACCGTTTAACTGATTTTTAAATTTTGGCGCATTGATATAAAATCTATTGCCCACGAAAATCCCTGGAATTTCACCTTTTTTTGCAAGCGTACGAATTGCAAATTCTGGCAAAATATTTTGTTTTGCAAATTGCCTGATAGTCATAAATTGTGTGTTATCGTTCATAATTTTCTCCTTTATAAAATATTTTTGAAAAATTGCAATTGTGTATTGCTTTTTTTCTTTATGTTTATTATAATATAGTAAAGTGTATCTGTAAATATACAAAATATGCACATACGGAAAGGGGAAGAAAAGAAAATGTATAAATTAGAATACAAATTAGACTGCAAGAAAAAGGCAATTGGCGCACGAATTGCCGATGAAAGGAAAAAACTTGGACTCACGCAAGATGAATTGAGTGAAAAATTATTTATGGGAAGGATAGCTTTATCTAATATTGAAACAGGAAAAAAGCTCCCGAATACTAAAACGGCAACATTGCTGTGTGAACTTTTTAATTGTGAAATGGCATATCTTTGGTGCGAAATCGACACCAAAAAATATGAAACTACTGATATTTGCAAGACTACAAATTTATCTGAATCTGCTGTTCAAAATATTATGGATTTAAATAAAATAGTTTCCAAACCGCTATTTCAACAGCCAAATTCACGGACAGAAGAGCTTAAAACATTTGAAAATTTGATATGCAATCCAAATTTTAGATTCCTATTAAAATCAATAGCAAATTACAAGAGTAAATATTTAAATTTTATAAAAGAAAAATCTATTGCTAAAAAAAACGAACTGAAACTTTCAAATTATATTTATGATGAAGATATTTCAGAATTGAAAAACAAATTAGATTTTGCGCTGTTTCAATTACAGCAGGATTTTGTAACTCTTGTAAATACTTCTGATGAAGATTAACAATTTTTAGTGAGGTGGATATTTTATGGCACAAATTACTAAACGCTCAAACGGAAATTATTTGATTCGTGTTTCGTGTGGTTATACTCCTGACGGCAAGCATATCACGCAGTCAAGAACATTTAAACCCGACAAAAAAATGACCGCCAAGCAGACGGAAAAAGCTCTACAAAAATTCGTTTCCGAATTTGAGGCTGAATGCCAAGGCGGTCAAGTTGTATCTGTTATGAAATTTGAAACGCTTGCGGAGGAATGGTTGACTGATTACGCTCCTCGCAAAATGAAAGAATCGACAATTCAATTATTATCGACTTTCAAGCCTGTAATATATCCTGTGTTTGGGCACAAGCGAATTGACAAAATTACTCCGAGAGATATTGATAGATTTATTGTTGACTTGTCAAGCAGAACCGTCAAAAATTCAGCGACTGCTGAACTAAGGCTGAAAGATGATTTCAGGAAGTATATTCGTGACTGTGGATTTACTCAAAAATCTTTAGCAAAAGAGTCTGGAACTTCTGAAACGGCGGTTCGTAACATTTGTGACGGTAAGCGTACACGGTGGTCAACGGCTGAAAAAGTTGCTAAAACTCTTGAATGTACTCCGTCATCACTATTTAAGAAAATTGAGAGTACAAAAAAGTTATCAGCTAAAACTGTTAGAAATTATTTCGGATTTGTGTCGGGTGTGTTTAATTATGCGGTGAAAATGCACATTTTAAAGGAAAGCCCCTGTAAAAATTGTGTATTGCCCTCAAAGACACACAGTGAAAAGAAAATACTTTCGATAGAGCAAGCTCAATTATTTCTTGAAAAATTGCAGTTTGAACCCCTGAAATTTCAAGCGTTTTTTCAGCTTGCAATATATGGTGGATTTCGTAGGGGTGAGATTCTTGCTTTACGGTGGACTGACATTGATTTAAATACTGGTCTTGTCAGGATTGAACGAACGCTACAATATGACAAGACTTCAAAGGAATATTTTTATGGTTTACCTAAAACTGAATCAAGTATTCGAGAATTGCAAGTTCCCGTCCATATTATGGATACCCTCCGAAAACTAAAAGTTGAACAGCTTGAAACGCAACTGCAAATGGGTTCAAAATGGATTGCTACTGAACAAATTTTTACAGGTGTTTTCGGTGGGCAAATGTGCACTACAACACCGATAAAATTTTTGTCGGCATATTGTGATAAAATCGGAGTACCAAGGGTTAGCGTTCATTCATTCAGACACCTGTGCGCAAGTCTGCTAATTCAAGGCGGTACAGATGTTCGTACTGTTCAATCCTGTTTAGGTCACAGTCAAGCGAGTACAACCCTAAATATTTATGCTCACGCTTTTAAAGAGGCGGAGGCAAAGGCTTTGGGAGCAGTTGCAGATGTACTTGACAGCAATAGCTTTAACAAGACTAAACAGGCTTAAATATACTCAATAGCGCACAAATAGCGCACAAAATCGAAATATAAGAAAAAACAAACCTCGAAAAAGCGCATAAACAAGCGATTTTTCGAGGTTTTCTGTTGGTGCAGGTAACAGGACTTGAACCTGCATGAAATTGCTTTCACATGGACCTGAACCATGCGCGTCTGCCAATTCCGCCATACCT
>CACXEX010000014.1 GCA_902766775.1 uncultured Ruminococcus sp.
ATTTGCTGTTCTGCAAAACTGTCACCCGACTTTTTTTACTAAATCAGTCGTATTCTAATTTGAATTGTTTTTCTAAATAATCTTTTATTCGGCTTATGCCTGACGGCATATCAAGATTGAATAGTGCAAATACAAACAACGCAAATATACAACCGCCTAAACCAAGCCAAAATGATTCAACCATATCTGCGGCACAAAAAATAAATACTACAAGCGACAAAAGTAAAAAGATAATTTCCGGTAGGGCGATACCTATAATCCTATTTCCTTTTTTCGTTTTGAATACTCTTCCGTAAAAATATGGACGCACCGTTGACTGATACCCGTGTCTGTCCTTTGTACCGAAATTATAGAACAGACAAAGCAATTTTTTTCGATGTGACACCCAGTTTATGCCAAGGTCATAGTCCACATACTTTCGCATATATTTTACATTTCTTTTTGAACTGAGTATTCTTTCAATTTCAGCTGTGCTGTAATCTGATTTAATATTTATAAACATAGATTTGTACTCTTATTTTCCCATATCATCATATCTATCCAAGAACGAAACTTTTTTATCGCCTTGCTTATACGAAATAATCGTGTCGAGGTTGACATTTTCTACGCTGTGGAAGATGTTGCTTTCAATCTGGGGATTGATTTTCTTCAGATTTGCGATAAGCTGTTTGATTTCCTGTCGCTTTGAGCCTGTGTTGCTGTTTGGCGAACAGGTTGTGCAGGTGTCTGTAAAGTGACACGCACATTGAATGAAATTCAGCTTGTTATAATCTCGCCAATGCTTGATTTCAGCCTCACGAACGAGGTAGAGAGGGCGGATAAGTTCCATTCCCTCATAGTTTGTGCTGTGGAGTTTCGGCATCATCGTCTGGACCTGACCGCCGTAGAGCATACCCATAAGGATAGTTTCGATAACATCGTCATAGTGATGACCGAGGGCGATTTTGTTACAGCCGAGCTGTTTCGCCTTTTTATAGAGATAACCTCTCCTCATTCTTGCACAAAGGTAGCATGGATATTTGTCAACATTGTAAACCGAATCGAAAATGTCGGTTTCAAAAACAGTTATCGGAATGTTCAGCTTGCGGGCGTTGCTTTCGACAACATCACGGTTTTCAACGCTGTAACCGGGGTCCATTACAAGATAAACAAGTTCAAACGGGAATTTATTGTGCCTTTTCAACTCCTGAAAAAGCTTTGCCATAAGCATTGAATCTTTGCCGCCCGAAATGCAGACGGCAATTTTATCGTTCGGCTCAACGAGCTTGTACTCGATTATTGCCGCAGTAAATCTGCTCCAAATCGTCTTGCTGAATTTTTTGCGGATACTTTTTTCAACATCGGTTGCGTAGTCCTCATTTTCAAACCGGCTTCTCAGCCAGCTGTAATAACCGCCCTCAAGATTCACGGCATTGAATCCGTCATCACGCAGATTTTCGGCAAGCTCGTCACTTATCTGACCGCTTTTGCAACAGAGGACAACGAGTTTGTTTTTTGGCAAAAGTGAATTGTCCTCTTTGATTTTTGCAAGCGGAATGTTCTTTGCACCGTCAATGTGGCCGTATTCAAATGAAATTTCATCTCGGATATCGACAAGCGCATATTCCTCATCAAGCTTTCTCACCTGTTCTATTGTAATCTGATTGTTTTCCGATTTAAACATTCATAACCCTTCAATCTCTGTTTTTGCTGTTTTTTATTGCAACAATTGTTATATCGTCAAATTGTTCCGCATTTTTGGTAAAATCCGTCAGAGTGTCATAAACTCCGCCGCACACACCTTTGGCAGTCTGTTCGGAATTTTTGCACGCAGACACAAGTCTTTCGTTACCGAAAAATTCATTATCCGCATTTGTTGCCTCATTTACGCCGTCAGTATAAAGACAGATTATATCGCTGTTTTCAAATTCAGAGCTGTTCACAACATACTTTGCATCGTCAAACACACCGAGCATAATACACGGGCGGCAGTCGAGCAGTTCAGCCTTGCCGTTTCTTATCACCACAGGCTTGTTATGACCTGCATTTATGTACAAAAAGCTGTCGCTGTTTTTGTCAAAAATCACGGCAAATGCAGTTACAAACATTCCCTCGGGATTTGACGAACAGAGTTCTCTGTTGATTTCTTCAAAAGCCTTGTCGGGTTCTGCATTTTCGGTCATTTTTTCGTGGATAAGAGTTTTTGCAAAAGCCATAAACATTGCCGCCGCAACACCCTTGCCCGACACATCGCCGATTACGGCACATATTCTGCCGTCAGGCAATGCAAAGCAGTCGTAAAAATCTCCGCCTACCTGTCTTGCTGACTCCATTCTTGCCGAAACATCAAAACAATCGGCAAAGGTGACATTCTTTTCCCTTGCAATAATTCCGTACTGAATCCGCCTTGCAACTTCAAGCTCTGTTTCATTTTTAGCTTTTTCGCTTGCAAGAGCGGAATTTTTTTCAACATAGTTTTCTACATCGTGCGCCATATCGTTGAAATAATCAGCCAAAAGCTGAATTTCATCGTCAGAGCCAAGCTTTATCGGCTCAAAAGCTTTCTTTGTATTTGTGCCGTCAGCCTTGTCGGAAAAGTAGCCACGAATTTTTTCAAAAATCAGCAAAATCGGGTTGTACATCTTTTTTCTGACAAACAGCATCAAAAGCAAGAACACAATTGCCAGCACAACAAGCAACGCAAGAACTCGCATTGCTGTGTAAAAAATGATTTCCGTATAAATCTGCGTGAGCGAATAGTCCGCACCGATTAATGCAACAGGCTTGCCGTCTTTGCCTTGAACAGCCGAAAATGCTGTGTAAAAACTGCCGAAACTATCGTTCTGATATTCGTAATCTGTGACAATGTTAGGATTTTCCCATGCAGTTTTTTCTGCATCCCACAAGCTGTGGTCAACCTCCGCGCCTGCACTCCTCACCTTCAGAACATTCTCGTTTTCGCCGTCATCATCGGCAACGGTCATAACATATGTAACCTTGTTTTCGTCAAAATTCGGAATATAAATATACATATATTCAAGGTGGTTTGTCTGGCAAATCCACCTCAAGGTCTTGACGGCTTTCTGATATTCTTCGGAATCGGGGTTCTCAAGCAATGCGTTTATATCGTAGCGTTCAAAAGTTTCGGTTGCAACCTTTGATGCACTTTCAGTCAACTGTCGGGTAAATCGCCTTGTACGCTGAATGTTTTCAATGCAGTTAAGCGTACCCGAAACAATCACCGCCAAAATGAACAGTACAAGTATATGAAAGAAAAGCCTTTTAAAAATCGACTTTTTTACTTTTATTTTATTAGCAGATTTTTCCGTGTTTTTCATACCCAATTCATCCCCTTCCGCCGTACACACTATTTCATTTTACATTTTAACACGAATGTGCAATAAATGTCCACATTTTTATTCGTACGGCGTGTCGCCGTTCCCCTTTCGTGCAGACAGTTTTTCAAAGGCACAATTTTTATACCCAAAATACATTTACATTAAAAAACAGCCGATTGCAAAACAATCGACTGTTTAATAATCATATTATGTATCAATTACCATCTTGCGTTAAGTTCGGCTTTGGTGGCTCTCTTTTTCTTTCTTGCGACATATCTTGAATATCTCGAAAGCTTTCTGTCACGAAGGAAGAATACAAAAGCGATTGCGCCGAGGATAATTGCAACAAGTACAAACCAAAGACCTACATTTGCAGATCTCTGAACTGCGGCAACGAGTGTCGGAGTACTAGCGGCTTTTGACTTTGCAAGAGCCTTGTTAGCTGATTTTACAGACTGAACTGCAACGCTTGATGCTGTGTCTGAGTAGTTCTGATTCTTTTCGTTTGAAAGAATGAACTGTGATGCGCTTGTTGATGACGGCATTTCAATCGGAGCGGCTGAAACTGCCGGAGAAACCTCACCGCTTACAACCTCTGTTTCAGGATTTGCAACTGCGTTGTCGCTGAAGAGTGCGTTGTATGTCTTTTCATCAACAATACCTGTTGAATCAAGTGAATTCTGATTCTGGAAGTTTGCAACAGCCTGTGCTGTGTATTCACCGTAGTAGCCTGTTGCATCCATAGCAAAGTAGCCGAGTTTGATAAGCTGCTGCTGAATTGCAGTTACTTCATCGCTTTCGTCACCGTTCTGATACTGAACTGCCTCTGTTGTCGGCTCTGTTGCGGCCTCTGTGGGTGCAGTAGTTTCTTCTACTGACTTGTCCTCGGTCTTTGTTGTTGTGTCAGCCTTTGGAGCTTCCGGAGCGTCCTCTGAATAAAGTGTATTTCTTGAGTCGCCTGCGATACCGTCAACTGTAAGACCTGCGGCCTTCTGGAATGCCTTGTAAGCCTCCTCTGTTGCGTCGCCGAAGTTTCCGTCAATTGCACCGTCATAGTAACCGAGGTCTGCAAGTCTCTGCTGAATTTTCTTTACCTCAGCACCTGATGAACCGTTCTTGTAAACGCTTGGTGTGTTGCTTGAAGATGATGAACTGCTCGAAGAACTTGATGAACTTGAAGAGCTTGATGAACTTGAGCTTGATGAACTGCTTGAAGAAGTGTTTGAAGGAGTCTTGCTCGATCTGCCCTGTGAGTCAAAGTAATATGTAGTACCGTCAATTGTTCTTGAAGTATTTACAATGTACTGACCGTTTTCGTAGTAGTAGTAGTTGCCGTTAAAGCTTTCCCAACCGTTTGTTACATATGAAACTGCGGCAAGTTTGAACCAGTATGTCCAGTTGTTGTAACCGCCGATTGCCTCATAGCAAACACCGTATTCATCGCCTCTTGCGTCAACCTCCATACCGTTGCCAACATAGACACCGACATGACCGGGTCTCCAAAGTCCAAGACCGTGAACATTAGGGATACCTGCGCTTACCGAACCTGTTTCGGTAGCTGTTTCAAGCTGTGGATTACCGCATCTTTCGCCGCCGGCATATGAATAGATAAGACCTGAACAGTCAACAGCACCGGGGGTTGAGCCGCCGTAAACATATGACCATCCGCTGTTATAAGCATTGAGTGCCCATTCTGCAAGACCTGCACCCGTGCCCTTTGCACCGGCAGAAAATGAAGAACCGAATACGCATACACTTGAAAGTGCAAGAACACTCAGAATGATTGCAGTAATCTTTTTTATTCTCTGCATCGTTAATTACCTCCATCTTTATCAGAGAGCCAAAGTTCTGTACACAAAAATAACGACCGACTTAATGCGGAGGTCATTTTTAACCTGTACGGAATATTTTGGCTGAAAAATTGTTACCAAATCTGACAGTTAATTACAAATCAGGTTACACCTTGATAACAACTTTGTAACTATTATAGCATCACTCCTTTTAAAAATCAACCCCAAAGCCTGTATTTTTTGCTAATTCAGAAATTTTGATGCAGTTTTACTCACAAAATCTTCATTTCGTACACCGAAATAAAGCGAAATATTACAAAATTTGTAACCTTTTGTAATATTTGCGGCATATCGCCGTAACATAAGCCGTAGAAAAAGATATCATCCGTCAGTAAATAACGGCAGAAATATATGATAAATGCAATTATAAATGCCGCTATAAACTAACATACAATTTAATACATTAACAAAAATTGCATCAACACCTTACTTTGGCATTGATGCAACAAAAATAAAACATTACATATTTAACAAAAAGATTCCGAAATTAAGATACAACGCAAATGTTACCCAAAGCAAATACGGCACTTGCAGCCAGGCGGCACAGCGGCTGACCTTTGCGAATTCCATTATCATTAATATGATGAAAACCCACAGGGCGACAAGTTCGACAAATGCGAGGAGGTACATACCTGCGTTGAAGAACAGCAACGGCCATATAAAGTTTAGCGCAAGCTGAACCGCATAAAGCACAAGTCCCGCCGAAAGTACTCTGGGGTTTTCCTCGTACACAAGATATGCTGAAACACCCATCAGAATAAAAAGTATTGTCCAAACAATCGGGAACAGCCAACCCGGTGGTGATAACGGAGGCTTGTTAAGGTTTTCAAACGTTTTCATTCCGCCCATAGTCAGAAGTCCCGACAACATTCCCGTGCCGAGGCTAATTGCAAGACTTGTTGCAAGATGTTTTAAATTGACCTTGTGTACAATTAACATATTTTCACCTCAAAAAAAGAACTCCCACTCCAATTATATGGAGTGGGAGCTGCTTTTATACGGTTTCTGTTATACAATATATGAAATAGAGGAGAGAAAATCCCAAAATTGAAATTTCAGAAATCATTCAGTTATTTTGTCGCTTTGAAAATAAAGTCTTTACAAATATCATATTACTGATATTCACAAACGCTTGCCCATTTGAGAAGGAATTCCCTCTCTTCGGGTTTACCCTTTACAGACTGTGATGCGGCTACAATCGGGAGCCAACGGTCAACATACTGACGTGCTGTGTCGGTCTTTGTACAATAGAGTTTCATATACTTTTCAGCAAGCTCTTCCTGATGATTCAAGCGGAACAAAAGGTATGTTCTGGCTGCATCAGCTGAGCCGTTGCCCTGTGTTGCGTGTGACCAGTCGATTACATACGGTGTGCCGGACTCATTAATAATAATATTGCTCGGGTTAAAGTCGCCGTGGCAAACCTTTGTGTGATTCGGCATACCGTTAAGACGGGTTTCAAGCTCATATCTTGTAGTTGCGTCAAGGTCGGTTTCGCTGATTTTGCGTTTCATCTTATCCTTGAGCTTATTGAGCAACGGAGCCTTCTGGCTGAGGATTTTAACCTGAATGTCAACAAAGAGATTGAGGTATTCGTCCTCTTTCTCGGGATGTTCTGCCATAAGCTCAGCAAGAGTCTTGCCCTCAATAAATGTTGAAATGATTGCCCATTTTCCGTCAATCTTTGTAACTTCTTCAACCTTCGGAATATTAAGACCGGTTTCTTCAACTCTCGCCTGGTTAAGAGCCTCGTTAAGAATATCTGATTTCGGATAACACTCGTCAAAAACCTTAGCTGCAAGCGCGCCGTCTCTATAAACTACCTTGTTCTCTCTTTTTGCAAGAACTGTATCTAATTTCATAATAAAGCCCCTTTCGGTTTAAAATATTTAAAATTTGTTGTGCAATCTTTCATTGCTTCGGTTATATTATACAACAAACCTCGGGGTTAGTATAGTGTAAAAATAACAAAATATTCAAAATTTTCTTTGTGCATTTAGCAAATACAAATAAATTATTTTTTACCTTTCAAACAAAAAGAGCAAGATATTTTATGCGAAGTGCATAAAAATTTGTTAAATTTTTAACTAAATAATCGTGAAATTTTTAACATTCTTTTGTGCATTGTGCATAATTAAATTACAGCAAATAACCGTACAAAAATTGTGCAGAGGGTTTTGTGATGTCAAATCATAATTATGTCAAGCTTAGGTTTGTGATTGTCAGTACAATCTGCTGTAGGGGCGTTCATCGGACGCCCGCCTTGATGAATGAATTTGTTTTATAAAAATATTTTGATATGATGAATGATGTGTATAGTCTGTAGCGGCGGTCAGTGACCGCCGCTACAAAAGGGCGAACAATGCAACATTATCCATACATAACAAAACGCCCTACCTTGCGGCAGGGCGTTTTATAATTATGCTTTACGAGATAGATTAAACAGTCTCGCTGTTGTTGCCATAGTAAGCATTGAGGTACATCTGCTTGATTTCCTTGAAGAGCGGATATCTTGGGTTAGCGCCTGTGCACTGGTCATCGAATGCCTGCTCTGTCATAGCGTCAAGACGGTTGAGGAAGTCCTCTTCGTCCGGAACATAATCCTTGATAGAGCTCTTGATGCCAACTCTTGCCTTAAGGTCGTTAACAGCCTTAATAAGGTTCTCAACGCTCTCTGTATCGTTCTTGCCACCGAGACCGAGGTAACGAGCTACTTCAGCGTAACGAGCAAGTGTGTGTGGGTGATCATACTGTGGGAATGTACCCATCTTAGCAGGAACTTCTGCTGAGTTGAATCTGATTACCTGCTCAAGCATAAGTGCGTTAGCAATACCGTGTGGTACGTGATGGAAAGCACCGAGCTTATGAGCCATTGAGTGACAAACACCGAGGAATGCGTTAGCGAATGCCATACCAGCCATTGTAGCAGCGTGAGCAACTTTCTCACGAGCAACAGGCTCGTTCATACCGTTGTCATAGCAAGCAGGGAGATACTCAAAGATGAGCTTAAGTGCACGAAGTGCAAGACCATCTGTGAAGTCAGTAGCCATCATTGAAGCATAAGCCTCAAGGGCGTGAGATACAGCGTCGATACCTGATGAAGCTGTAAGGCCCTTAGGACCGCTCATCATATTGTCTGCATCTACGATTGCCATGTTAGGCATAAGCTGATAGTCAGCAAGCGGATACTTGATACCTGTTTCCTGATCTGTGATAACTGCGAAAGGAGTAACCTCAGAACCTGTACCTGATGATGTTGGGATAGCAATGAAGTATGCCTTCTCGCCCATCTTCGGGAATGTGTAAACTCTCTTACGGATATCGCAGAAACGCATAGCCATATCCTGGAAGTCAACGTCCGGATGCTCATAGAGAACCCACATAATCTTACCGGCATCCATTGCAGAACCGCCGCCGAGTGCGATGATGCAGTCAGGCTCAAACTTACGCATAGCCTCTGCACCCTTCTGAGCTGAAATAAGTGAAGGATCCGGCTCAACATCTGCGAATGTTGTATATGTGATGCCCATTTCATCGAGCTTGTCTGTGATTGGCTTTGTATAGCCGTTCTTGTAAAGGAATGAGTCAGTAACGATGAATGCTCTCTTCTTACCCATTACATCCTTAAGCTCCTGAAGAGCTACCGGCATACAACCCTTCTTGATATAAACCTTTTCAGGTGCTCTGAACCAAAGCATATTTTCTCTCCTCTCGGCAACTGTCTTAATATTGATAAGGTGCTTGCAACCAACATTCTCAGAAACAGAGTTGCCGCCCCATGAACCACAGCCGAGTGTGAGTGAAGGAGTAAGCTTGAAGTTGTAAAGGTCACCGATACCACCCTGTGAAGAAGGTGTGTTAACAAGGATACGGCAAGTCTTCATTCTTGAAGCAAACTCGTCGATCTTTGCTCTTTCGTTTACAGCGTCAACATAAAGTGAAGATGTGTGACCGTAACCGCCGTCTGCGATAAGCTGCTCAGCCTTTGAAATAGCATCTTCAAAATCTTCAGCCTTGTACATAGCGAGTACAGGAGAAAGCTTCTCGTGAGCAAACTCTTCGCTGATATCAACTGATTCTACCTCACCGATAAGAACCTTTGTTTCCTCAGGAATTGTTACACCTGCAAGAGCTGCGATTGTAACAGGCTTCTGACCAACGATCTTAGCGTTAAGAGCGCCGTTGATGATGATAGTCTTTCTAACCTTCTCTATCTCTTCATCGTTAAGGAAGTAGCAGCCACGAGCCTTGAACTCTTTCTTAACTTTGCTGTAAATCTTCTTTTCAACGATAACAGACTGCTCTGAAGCACAGATCATACCGTTATCAAATGTCTTTGAGTGAATAATTGAGTTAACTGCGAGTAAAATATCTGCTGTTTCATCAATGATAGCAGGTGTGTTACCAGCACCAACACCGAGTGCAGGCTTACCTGATGAATAAGCAGCCTTAACCATGCCAGGACCACCTGTTGCGAGGATGCAGTCAGCTTCCTGCATAAGTGTGTTTGTGAGTTCGAGTGAAGGAATATCGATCCAGCCGATGATGCCTTCAGGAGCGCCTGCCTTTACAGCAGCCTCAAGAACAACCTTTGCAGCCTCGATTGTGCTCTTCTTAGCACGTGGATGTGGGCTGATGATAATACCGTTTCTTGTCTTAAGACAAACAAGTGTCTTAAAGATAGCAGTTGAAGTTGGGTTTGTTGTAGGAATAACAGCAGCGATAACGCCGATTGGCTCAGCAATCTTCTTGATGCCGTAAGCCTTGTCTTCCTCAAGAACGCCACAAGTCTTTACATGTCTGTAAGCGTTGTAAATATACTCAGATGCGAAGTGGTTCTTAATAACCTTATCTTCTGCAACGCCCATGCCTGTTTCTTCAACAGCCATCTTAGCGAGCGGAATTCTCATCTGGTTAGCAGCAGTAGCGGCAGCAAGAAAAATCTTGTCAACCTGCTCCTGTGTGTAGGTAGCAAAAATTTTCTGAGCTTCTCTTACTCTTGCAAGAGTAGCTTCAAAGCTTTCTGCGTTATCTACGATAGGATACTCTTTTGTACTCATTTAATCTACCTCTTATCTTGCATAATTATATTAGATTCAGCAAAGCTGAAAATGATATCAATTTAAGTTACGAAATTACTCGGCTTTCTCGGCAGCCTTACCGCTTGCCTTAGTCGCCTTTGATGACGAACTGTTTACGTCAGCCTTAAATTTAATGTTGTTTTTCTTAGCGTAGCTCTGTGCGTATGAACCGTTTGCTCCGTGAATTGTAATTTCCTTTGAAGGCTCTGCAAATGCATTGTCCGGAATACTTGTTACACACGCCGGAATTGTAATATCAGTGAGTTCGCGTGACTGGTAGAAAGCATACTCGCCGAGTTTGGTAAGCTTGCCGCTGTCGGGAAGTACGACATTATTAACTGCCGAACCTGAAAAAGCTCTTGTGCCGACCTGTTTAATCGAGTCGGGAAGCTTAATTTCCTTAAGAGCTGAGCAGTTAAAGAACACGCTGTTGTCAAGAATTTCAAGACCCTCGTTGAGATTTACCTTTGTAAGATTGTGACAGCTTGCAAAAGCGTAATCTTCAATCTGCTTGATGCTTGACGGAATTGTTACTTCTGTAATATCGGAGCCGTTAAAAACGCTCGCACCGATTACTGTAACCTTGTAGTTCTTGTAGCTTTCGGGAATTTCAATAACCTTGTCAGAACCTGTGTACTTAGTAATCATAAGTTCTTCCTGATTGATAATGAAAAATCCGAAATCTCCGTTTGTAAGGTCAGGCTCTGTCGGCTCAACCTTGTAGCCGGGCTTATTATCTGTTGATGTGTTGTCGTCACAGCCACATCCCGAAAGCCCTACTGCTGCTGATGCGCACATTGTGCATGCCATCAGGAAGCACAGAATTTTTTTCATTTTTTTGGATCCTTTCAATCGTTGTTTCAGAATTAGCTTAATTCTCGATTGATTCTATTCTATCATCTTTGTTAAATATTTGTCAATGTTTTTTTGACCATTTTTCTACTTTTATCGGGTTCAATAATAATTACAAAAAGATTACAC